>NZ_JBMDJU010000019.1:0-94474 GCF_057809355.1 Pseudomonas sp. FG29
AGGACACCGCCCTTTCACGGCGGTAACAGGGGTTCGAGTCCCCTAGGGGACGCCATTTTTCTTGCCGCGTTTGCGGAACCAGGGCTGCTTCTTCGGAAGTGGCCCTTTTTGTTCGTGCTGAGGAAAGCTGGAAGGGTTGCGTATCAGTCGTGCGCGGTTTCGTAGCTGGCGACCCGGTTGCGGCCAGCCGCTTTGGCGCGATAAAGCGCCCGGTCGGCCATGTCGAGCCATTGCTCGGCGCTGGTGGCGTTGGTCGGGATGCCGGCCTGTACGCCAATGCTCAGGCTGAGTTCGATCCTGTGCTCGTGATAAGCGCAGGGATGGCGGGCTAGGTCATCGCGCAATTGCTCAGCCAGATCCAGAGCGCCGTAAAGGTCGGTGTGGTCGAGCAGGGCGACGAATTCCTCGCCACCGAAGCGCGCCAGCATGTCGCTGTTGCGCAGGCGTTGCTGGGCGCGCTGGGCGACATGGCGCAGGCAGGCGTCGCCAGCCAGGTGGCCGTAGCGGTCATTCACGCGCTTGAAGTGATCCAGGTCGAGCATCAGGATCGCCAGCGAATGACGATTGCGCTCGGCTCTGCTGTAGGCCCGTTCGAGTTCTTCGTTGAGTGCCTGGCGATTGAACAGATTGGTCAGCCTGTCGCGTCGATTGAGTTCGGCGAGTTGCAGGTTGGCAGTCGACAGTTGCTGGAGGGTTTGCTGCAGCTCGGCGGTTCGCTCGCCGACACGTTGTTCGAGCTCTTCGCTGATCTGCGTCTGCAGTTGCAGATGGCGGCTCTGCTCGTGACGCAATTGCCGCTCGCGGCTGATCAGGCGTTCCTGAAGCGTGCGCTGATCCTGCTGAATATGGCGAATGCGTGCGGCCAGGGCGGTGGAAAAGACCGTCATCTCGATCAGGCCACCGATCTGCTGGGCATGCAGGGTCAGCAGCGAATAGGGCAGCAGGCCGGTGCCGGTGAGAACGCTGGCGAGGCTGGCGCTGATCAGGACGAACCAGCCGAGGGCGAACAGGCGCGCCGCGCGGTCGCCGGCTCGCCAGCGCAATACGGTGAACACCAGGGCGACAACCGCGCAGGCCATCAGCAGCACGAAGCTGCCGATCAGGGCGTGCCGGTAGGGGCCGAACAGCGCCACGCCGATGATCAGCGCGCAGCCGGCGAGCAGCACCCGCGTCAGGTGCGTGTACAGCGGCGCGCAATGCTTGAGGTCGAGTACGCCGTAGGTGAAGAGGATGCCGAACAGCGTGGCCACTGCCGAGCTGAGCGGGAAGCTCAACTGATGCCAGTCCAGCGCATTGGGCCACAGCCATTGCAGGGCGAAGCCCAGCTGGATGCATTCGTACAGGGTGAAGCTGGCCAGGAACAGGCTGTACCAGAGGTAGTTGCGATCACGGGTGATGGCATAGATCGACAGGTTGTAGAGCAACATGGCCAGCAATGCGCCGAAGAACAGGCCTTGCAGCAACAGGCTCTGTTGCTCCTGGTCGGCGAATGTCTCGCGTGTCATCAGGCTGGCGCTGAGGTTGGCCGAGCCGTCGGTCTGCATGCGCAGCCAGATGCGGCGCTGTTCTCCCGCCTGCATGTCGATTGGCAGGGCCAGTTGCCGGTGGTCGATCCAGCGCTGGCTGAAGGGGCGCTGATCCCCGGCGCGGTACACGCGCTGGCCATCCAGCCCGTAGGCATCCAGTTGATCGAGGAGCGGGTTGCCAATCAATAGGATCCAGCTGCCAGCAGAAGGCTGCGGGTTGCTCAGGTCGAGGCGCAGCCAGAAGGCACTCTTGCTGTAGCCGAAGCTGGCGTCTCGTCTGGCTACTGGCGTCCAGGCCGAGTCGGGTAGCGTGGCGATCTGTGCAAAATCGGCATCGCCTTGGACATCTTCCCAGTACTGCATGGCGGGGCTGGGCAGTACCACGTCGTGGCCCGTAGGCAGTGCCAATACCTTTGCCCAGGCGGCGACAGGCATCAGAAGCAGCAACAACAGGCGCATAACGGTGATCAAGGGCGCATCTCTCGGGCAATTCGTCGGGCGGCATTATCGCGCGAGCCCGTGACGGATCGAAAGAGCGGCGCTGCAGCTGGCGTGCGGGCGGCGTATCATGCGCCGCATCGGTGCGCGGATGCGGAGCCTTCGCTTCGCGTTCGCTTGGCAGCGATCACAACCAGCCGTGAACGGGGAGGGCAAGATGAAGCTGACGATGGATGAAGTGCTGCGCCAGGCGCGCCCAGTGTTGCCGGTGTTGGTGATCGAAGACGTGGCGTTGGCGCTGGATCTCGCCTGCGCCCTGCAGGAGGGCGGTATCCGCGTGCTGGAAGTGACCTTGCGTACGCCGCGCGCACTCGATGCTGTTGCCGCCATCCGTCGTGAACTGCCTGATTTGCTGGTCGGTGCCGGCACGTTGATCCATACCGAGCAATTCCAGGAAGCGCGTGACGCGGGCGCGCAGTTCGCCGTGAGCCCCGGTTTTACCGAACGCTTGGCGGCGGCTGCGGAAGATGCCCGCTTGCCTTATCTGCCGGGGGTGATGACGCCGTCCGAAGTGCTGCTTGCGCTGGAGTACGGCTATCGTTCGCTCAAGCTGTTCCCGGCCGATGGTGCCTCCAGCGTGAAGATGCTCAAGAGCTTCAAGGGGCCGTTCACCGGCATCCGTTTCTGCCCTACCGGCGGTGTGACGCCAGACAACCTGTTGAGCTTCCTGCGTCTGCCCAACGTGGCCTGTGTGGGCGGCACCTGGGTGGCGCCGAGTAATCTGGTGCGCGCCCGCGCCTGGGATCAGATCACCCAGCTCGCCGCCGAAGCGCGTGCCCTGGCCGCCAGCCTGGAGGCGCAGCCATGATCTGGGATCGTCCAGACCCTTTCGTCATTGATCTGCAGGTTGGTGCCGAGGACATCGACGGCCTGGGCCATGCCAACAACGCGGTCTACGTCAGTTGGCTGGAGCGCTGCGCCTGGCGGCATTCGCAATTTCTCGGGCTGGATCTGGCCGAGTATCGCCGCCTGGATCGGGCCATGGCCGTGGTGCGGCACGAGATCGACTACCTGGCCAGTGCCTACGAGGGGCAGGAGTTGCAAATGGCCACCTGGATCGTCGAGTCCGATCAGCGCCTGAAGATGGATCGCTGCTTCCAGCTGCTGCGTCCGGAAGACGGTGTCACGCTGCTACGGGCCCGCACCACTTTCGTCTGTATCGAGCTTTCCAGCGGGCGGCCCAAGCGCATGCCGGCCGAATTCGTCGAGGGCTACGGGCGCGCCCTGCTGGCGTGAGTCAATCGTCCAGGCGTGGCGAGAGAAAGACCTGATCCGGCTCGACCACGATATCGAAATGGCGCGTTTCCCCTGGCGTCACGAGGATCGACTGAGCTGCAGTCGGGCCCGTGCCGCCACAGTAGCCCGAAGGTGATAGGGCGACGGCCAGGCTCAGTTGGCCGCTGGGGACGTCCAGGCTGGTGTGCTGATCCGGCCCCAGGGTCGCCACCACCTGCTCATTGAGATACAGCTCCGCGTCGCAGGCGTTCGGTGCTTTGCTGTCGCGGCTGATGATCAGCCGTGCTGGGGCGTCTGCGACTGGATCCGATGGCTGCAGATCGATGGCCATGGCCTGGCTGGCGAGCAGGGCGAGTACGGTGATCGAAGGAAGACGCATGCGGATGACGCTCCGTTTAGCCGTTCGGGATCAATCATCTTGCACGGCTGGCGCCAGCTCTTAAACTGTGCGCCCCATTTTTCTGGACAACTCCATGCAAATCGCTCTGGCACCCATGGAGGGACTGGTCGACGACATCCTGCGCGACGTGCTGACGCGCGTCGGTGGTATCGACTGGTGCGTGACCGAATTCATCCGCGTCAGCGACCGCCTGCTGCCTGCTGCCACCTATCACAAGCTCGCTCCCGAATTGTTCAAGGGCGCGCGCACGCGCGCCGGTACGCCGATGCGCGTGCAGTTGCTTGGCTCCGATCCGCAGTGCCTGGGCGACAACGCGGCGTTTGCCTGCACCCTGGGGGCGCCGGTGATCGACCTCAACTTCGGTTGCCCGGCCAAGACGGTGAACAAGTCACGCGGTGGCGCCGTGCTGCTCAAGGAGCCGGAATTGCTGCATGCCATCGTCCGCGAGGTCAGGCGCAGCGTGCCGGCCAACATCCCGGTAACGGCGAAGATGCGCCTGGGTTTCGAGGGCAAGGAGGGCGCGCTGGACTGCGCGCGGGCGCTGGCCGAGGGGGGCGCGAGCCAGATCGTGGTGCATGCGCGTACCAAGGTCGAGGGCTACAAACCGCCGGCACATTGGGAATGGGTGGCGCGGGTGCAGGAGGCGGTCGGTGTGCCGGTGTTCGCCAATGGTGAGGTATGGACATTGGACGATTGGCGGCGCTGCCGCGAGATCAGTGGCGTGGACGACATCATGCTGGGCCGCGGCCTGGTCTCTCGTCCTGGCCTGGCGCGGCAGATCGCGGCGGTCAGGGCCGGCGAGGCGCCCGAGGATATGAGTTGGGCCGAACTGCAGCCGCTGCTGCTCGACTTCTGGCAGCAGGCGCGGCGCAAGCTGGCGCCGCGCTATGCGCCCGGGCGCCTGAAACAGTGGTTGGCGATGCTGACGCGCACCTATCCGGAAGCGGTGGCGCTGTTCGCCGAGATTCGTCGCGAGCAGGATTGCGAGCGTATCGATCGCCTGCTCGCGCCATCTCCTACATGAGCGGTGCCGTTTACGCCGATAGCGTTGCACAATGGATGTGCAATGCCGTGTTGTGTAAACGCGGTTTGCAGATGCTTGAAAATTCTCCACCTGACCTCAGATAAGGGACTGCGGGATGCCGAAGTCGGGTTCCGCGATATGAACCTTGCTGAAAATTTCAGGAGAATACTCATGAGCAACGTACTGTCCCTGGCCCCTCTGTTCCGCCAGTCCGTCGGTTTCGACCGTTTCAACGATCTTTTCGAATCTGCCCTGCGCAGCAATGACGCTGGCAGTTCCTACCCGCCCTACAACGTCGAGAAGCATGGCGAAGACAGCTACCGCATCGTGGTCGCTGCGGCCGGCTTCCAGGAAGACGATCTGGAGCTGCAGGTCGAGCGCGGTGTGCTGACTGTGGTCGGCAGCAAGCGTGATCGCAGTGCCGAAGCCGTCAGCTATCTGCACCAGGGCATCGCCCAGCGCGCGTTCAAGCTGTCCTTCCGTCTGGCCGACCATATCGAGGTCAAGGGTGCCAACCTGGCCAATGGTCTGCTCAGCATCGAGCTGGAGCGCATCGTGCCGGAAGAGGCCAAGGCCAAGCGCATCCCCATCGGCACTCAGCGCCCGGCGCTGGAAAGCTGAGGCGGAGTCATCGCCACAAGAAGAAGGCGCCTGCGGGCGCCTTCTTTCGTTTCAGTGGCGTGATCGAACCAGCAGCGCACGAAATTCATCTTCCGGCAGCGGCCGACTGAACAGATAGCCCTGATAGCTGTGGCAGCCTTGCTGCAGGAGAAAGTCCAGTTGCTCCTGTTGCTCGACACCTTCGGCGATCATCTCCAGGTTGAGGCTGCGCGCCATGGCGACAATGGCGCGGATGATCTCGGCGTCGTTGGGGTCGCTGGTGGCGTCGCGCACGAAGGACTGGTCGATCTTCAGCACATCCACCGGCAGGCGCTTGAGGTAGGTGAGCGAGCTGTAGCCGGTGCCGAAGTCGTCCATGGCGAAGCTGACGCCGCTCTTTTTCAGGCGCAGCATCTTGCCGATGGTGTCGTCGACGTTCTGGATGACGATGCCTTCGGTGATCTCCAGCTTGAGGGTGGAGCGGGGCAACTGGCTGTCACGCAGGTTGCCGGCGACCCGTTCGACGAAATCGTGCTGGCGGAACTGGCGCGGGCTGATGTTGACGCACAGGCTGAAACGCAGTGGATCGACCAGGCCGTCGGCCAGCAGTCGCGCGCACACGTGGCAGGCCTCGGCCAGTACCCAGCCACCGACCTCGACGATCAGGCCGCTTTCCTCCAGCACCTGAATGAACTGCGCGGGCGACTGGATGCCCTGTTGCGGATGTTGCCAGCGCAGCAGTGCCTCGGCGCCGACGATGCGGTTGTCGCGGGCATCGACCTGGGGCTGGAAGTACAGCTCGAATTCGCCATGCACCAATGCCCTGCGCAGCTCGTTCTCCAGGCGCAGGCGGGCGCTGGCCGCATCCTGCATGGTGCTGCGAAACAGCTGGATGGCATTGCGCCCCGAATCCTTGGCGCGATAGAGGGCGATGTCGGCACGTTTGAGCAGATCGGCGGGGGTTTCGCCGTGATCGGGGATCAGTGCCACGCCAATGCTGGGGGTGACCTGCAGGTGGTGGCCGTCGAGCAGCATCGGTTCGGCCAGCAGGTGGCGCAGCTTGTCGGCGACCTGGCGCACCTGGCGGGTGACCTCCGAGCGCTTGCCTTCGAGACCGGACAGCAGCACGACGAATTCGTCGCCACCCAGGCGCGCGACGGTGTCCTCGAGGCGCACGCTGGCCTCCAGGCGTGCCGTGACCAGGCGCAGCACGGCATCGCCCACCGGATGGCCCAGTGAGTCGTTGATGTGCTTGAAGTGGTCGAGATCGAGGAACAGCAGCGCGCCGCGCAGGTCATGGCGCTTGAGCAGGGCGATCTGCTGAGTCAGGCGATCCATCAGCAGGGCACGATTGGGCAGGTTGGTCAGGGTGTCGTGATAGGCCAGGTGCTGCACCTGCGCCTGGGCCTGTTTCAGCTCGCTGACGTCACGCGCGGTGAGCAGCAGGCAAGGGGTGTCGTTGAGTTCGATCGGCTGTACCGAGACGTCCATCAGGCGCACCTCGCCGTCTCGATGGCGGCCGTGCATCTCCCTGTGCAGCACCTTGCCGTGCTGTATCAGGTGCTCGATCATCTGGGTGCGTTCCTCGGGGTAGGCCCAGATGTTCAGCTCGTACACGGTGCGGCCGATGACTTCGGCGCTCTGGTAGCCGGTGATGCGGGTGAAACCTTCGTTGACTTCGATGTAACGGCCGCTGTCACGCTCGGTGATGGTGATGGCGTCTGGGCTGGAGTGGAAGGCCTTGGCGAATTTTTCTTCGCTGCTGCGCAGGGCTGCCTCGGCGCGTCTGCGCTCGCTGGTGTCGAGGAAGGTGCAGAGGAGCATTTTTTCACCCTGCAGTTCGATGTACTGGCTGGAGAGCACGCCGTCGAGGATTTTTCCGCTGCGCGTGCGCAGCTGGATTTCCTGAACCAGCGGTTCGCGGCTTTGTGGCGCCAGCCTGAGCAGATCGTCACGCTGATGCGTGTGTACCCAGATATTCAGCTCGCGCGGGGAGCGACCGAGGATTTCTGCCGCCGACCAGCCAAATGCCTGGCTGAAGTGCTGGTTGACCTCGAGAATTTCGCCACCGCCATAGCGCACCAGCATCATGATGTCCGGGCTGAGGCGGAACAGGCTGGCGAAGCGTTCTTCCGATGCGCGCAGGGCGTCGGCGCGCTCCTGCTGGGCGCTGATGTCGCGAATCACGCCGAACATACGTGGGCTGCCGTCGGCTTCACGTTGCAGGCTGCCGGTGATTTCCAGCCAGTGCAGGCTGCCATCGGGCCAGCGGATACGGTGGCGTAGCGGGCTGTTGATCGGTTGGCCCTGCAGAATCGAGTGGAACATCGCCAGCACTTCCGCGCGTTCCTCCTGCGGAATCAGTTCGATGTAGTCCAGGCCTCGGGTCAGCGGGCGGCTGGGGTCGAGGCCGAAGAGTTTCTGCGCGCCGCGCGACCAACTGACCTGGCCGCTCTTGATGTCCCAATACCAGGCCCCCAACTGCGCGCCATTGAGCGCAGCCAGCAGGCGTGGCGCATCTTGCCAGGTCTGTTCGAATTCGGCGGGATCGAGTGCCGGGATATGGGGCAGGGGAGGAGTCTGGTCAGTCGATCTGGCCATGGCCGGGCCTACCTCTGGCTTGGATAATGTGGCGCAAGGTGCCTGCTTCTTTTTCGTTATGTCCTCACGTTAGTCGCTGGCTTGCCTGGCGCGCAAGGTCGTCGGTGTCCTGCTGTGCATCGAGCAGGGCCATGAACGCGCGGGCTGCGTTGGATAACGTGCGCTCGGTGTGGATGATGTAGCCGAGCTGGCGCGACAGCTGTATGCCGGGTAATGGCAGGCGAGTGACCTGGTCGTCGAGCATGGTACGTGGCAACACGCTCCAGGCCAGGCCGATGGACACCATCATCTTGATGGTTTCCAGGTAGTTGGTGCTCATGGCGATGTTCGGTGTCAGGCCCTGAGCCTCGAACAGGCGCTGCACGATGTGATGGGTAAAGGTATTGCCGCCAGGGAAGACCGCCGGATGCCGTGCCACGTCGGCGAGGCTGACGGCATCACCCCGAGCCAGTGGGTGTTCCGGCGCAGCGACGAAATCCAGCGGGTCGTCCCACACCGCAACGGCGCGTACCGGTTCACGGGTTTCCGGTGCCAGGGTGATCACCGCCAATTCCGCCCGGCCATGCAGCACTTCTTCATAGGCCACCTCGGAATCGAGGAACTGAATGTCCAGCGCTACCTGCGGGTGGGCACGGGTGAAGGCGCGCAGCAGGGCGGGCAGGCGATGCAGGCCGATATGGTGGCTGGTCGCCAGGGTCAGGCGGCCGCTGACCTCACCGGACAGGTTGGTCAGTGCGCGGCGCGTGTCGTCCAGCACGTTGAGAATCTGGTAGGCGCGTGGCAGCAAGGCGCGACCAGCCTGTGTCAGACCGATTTCGCGGCCGAGGCGATCGAACAGGCGCACGCCGAGCTGCTGCTCCAGGCCGGCGATGCGCTTGCTCACGGCGGGTTGGGTCAGGTGCAGGCGTTCACCGGCTTCGGAAAAGCTGCCGGTTTCGGCGATGGCGATGAAGGCATTGAGGTTGGCCAGATCCATGGAGCGCTCCGGGTGTGGAAGATGAACCGAGCATACATTCCAATGCGGAATCCTTTGAATAAAAAATATGAATTTGAGTTATTTCGTGCCCGGCAATAGCATTCTCCCCATAAGCCAAAGGGCCATTTTCGCCCAGGCATAGAAAGGTGCACTTCTGACGCCGGGCGGTGATAACGCAGGCAGTTTATGGATGTGCTCACAAGGCGCTGATGAGGTAAGGCTGATGACTGGCAAGACGCTCTACGACAAGCTCTGGGAAATGCACGAAGTGAAACGTCGCGACGACGGTTCCTCGTTGATCTACATCGATCGTCACATCCTCCACGAAGTGACCTCGCCACAGGCATTCGAAGGGCTGCGTCTGGCCGGGCGCAAGCCGTGGCGCATCGATGCCAACATCGCTACCCCGGATCACAACGTGCCGACCACCAAAGCCGAGCGTCAGGGTGGCCTTGAAGCCATCGCCGACGAAGTCTCGCGCATCCAGGTACAGACTCTGGACGAGAACTGCGATGACTTCGGCATCCTCGAGTTCAAGATGAACGATCAGCGCCAGGGCATCGTCCACGTCGTCGGCCCGGAGCAGGGCGCTACCTTGCCCGGCATGACCGTGGTCTGCGGCGACTCGCACACCTCCACCCATGGCGCCTTCGGTGCGCTGGCCCACGGCATCGGCACCTCGGAAGTCGAGCATGTGCTCGCCACCCAGTGCCTGGTGGCCAAGAAGATGAAGAACATGCAGGTGCGCGTCGAAGGCAAATTGCCGTTCGGCGTCACCGCCAAGGACATCGTCCTGGCCGTGATTGGCAAGATCGGCACTGCTGGTGGTAACGGCCATGCGCTGGAATTTGCCGGCAGCGCGATTCGCGACCTGTCGCTGGAAGGGCGCATGACCATCTGCAACATGTCGATCGAGGCTGGTGCCCGTGTTGGCCTGGTGGCGGTGGACGAGAAAACCATCGCCTACGTCAAGGATCGTCCGTTCGCGCCCAAGGGCAGCGACTGGGACAAGGCCGTGGCGCAGTGGCAGAACCTGGTGTCCGATGCCGACGCGGTGTTCGACACCGTGATCGAATTGCGCGCCGAAGACATCAAACCGCAGGTCAGCTGGGGCACTTCGCCGGAAATGGTTCTGGCCGTCGACCAGAACGTGCCGGATCCGGCCGTCGAAGCCGACCCGGTGAAGAAGGACTCGATCAACCGTGCGCTCAAGTACATGGGCCTGACCGCCAACCAGCCGATCACCGATATTCAGCTGGATCGCGTATTCATCGGTTCCTGCACCAACTCGCGTATCGAGGATCTGCGTGCCGCCGCCGAGGTGGCCAAGGGCCGCAAGGTCGCCGCGACCGTCAAGCAGGCGCTGGTGGTGCCGGGCTCCGGTCTGGTCAAGGCGCAAGCCGAGGCCGAAGGGCTGGACAAGATTTTCATCGAAGCCGGTTTCGAATGGCGTGAGCCGGGGTGCTCCATGTGCCTGGCGATGAACCCGGACAAACTGGGCAGCGGTGAGCATTGCGCCTCCACCTCCAACCGCAACTTCGAAGGCCGTCAGGGTGCCGGTGGTCGTACTCACCTGGTCAGTCCGGCCATGGCTGCCGCCGCTGCGGTAACCGGCCGCTTCATCGATGTTCGTGAATTGATCCAGGCCTGAGGAGACCGCACATGAAAGCCTTCACCCAACACACTGGCCTGGTCTGCCCGCTCGATCGTGCCAACGTCGACACCGACCAGATCATTCCCAAGCAGTTTCTGAAGTCGATCAAGCGCACCGGCTTTGGCCCGAACCTGTTCGACGAGTGGCGCTACCTGGATATCGGCCAGCCGAACCAGGACAACTCCAAGCGTCCGATCAACCAGGATTTCGTGCTGAACTTCCCGCGTTACCAGGGGGCCAGCGTGCTGCTGGCGCGCGAGAACTTCGGCTGCGGCTCCTCGCGTGAGCACGCGCCCTGGGCGCTGGACGAGTACGGTTTCCGCACTGTGATCGCACCGAGCTTCGCTGACATTTTCTTCAACAACAGCTTCAAGAACGGCTTGCTGCCGATCATCCTCAAGGATGAAGAGGTCGATGCGCTGTTCGAGCAGGCCGAGGCTACCGAGGGTTATCAACTGACCGTCGACCTCGAAGCGCAGACCGTGACCCGCCCCGATGGCGTGCAGTACAGCTTCGAGGTCGATGCCTTCCGCAAGCACTGCCTGCTCAATGGCCTGGACGACATCGGCCTGACCCTGCAGGATCAGGATGCGATCAAGGCGTTCGAAGCCAAGTACCAGCAGAGCAGCCCCTGGCTGTTCGGCGCGATCAAGTAATACATGAAGGTAGGGTGGATAGCGCTTTATCCATCCACCGTGCTGGGTTTCGGTGGATGAAAACAGCGTCATCCACCCTACGGATAGATTGAGGAATGCAATGAGCAAGCAGATTCTGGTTCTCCCTGGCGATGGTATCGGCCCGGAAATCATGGCCGAGGCGGTCAAGGTGCTGAACCTGGCCAACGACAAGTACGCCCTGGGTTTCGAGCTGAGCTTCGATGATCTGGGTGGCGCGGCCATCGACCGTTACGGCGTGCCGCTGGCCGACGAAACCCTGGAGCGTGCGCGCGCTGCCGATGCCGTGCTGCTCGGCGCCGTTGGCGGGCCGAAGTGGGACACCATCGACCCGGCCATCCGTCCCGAACGCGGTCTGCTGAAGATCCGTTCGCAACTGGGCCTGTTCGGCAACCTGCGTCCGGCGATCCTCTATCCGCAACTGGCCGAGGCTTCCAGCCTCAAGCCGGAAGTGGTTGCTGGCCTGGATATTCTCATCGTCCGCGAGCTGACCGGTGGCATCTACTTTGGTCAGCCGCGCGAGAGCAAGGTGCTGGAAAACGGCGAGCGCATGGCCTACGACACCCTTCCGTACAGCGAGAGCGAAATCCGCCGCATCGCCAAGGTCGGTTTCGACATGGCGCGTGTGCGCGGCAAGAAACTGTGCTCGGTGGACAAGGCCAACGTCCTGGCCTCCAGCCAGCTGTGGCGTGCCGTGGTCGAGGAAGTGGCCAAGGACTACCCGGACGTCGAACTGAGCCACATGTACGTCGACAACGCCGCCATGCAACTGGTGCGCGCTCCCAAGCAATTCGACGTGATGGTCACCGACAACATGTTTGGTGACATTTTGTCCGACGAGGCTTCGATGCTGACCGGTTCCATCGGCATGCTGCCGTCGGCATCCTTGGACGCCAATAACAAGGGCATGTACGAGCCGTGCCACGGCTCCGCGCCGGACATCGCCGGCAAGGGCATCGCCAACCCGCTGGCCACCATTCTCTCGGTGTCCATGATGCTGCGTTACAGCTTCGGCCAGGTCGCTCCCGCCGATGCCATCGAGGAAGCGGTGAGCCTGGTGCTGGATCAGGGCCTGCGTACCGGCGACATCTGGTCCGAAGGCAAGACCAAGGTCGGTACCGCTGCGATGGGTGATGCAGTAGTCGAAGCGCTGCGTAGTCTGTAATCTTCCCAGCCCCGCCGGGGTGGTTCCGGCGGGCTGTTTATATAGGTGTAGTCGTTATGAAACGTGTAGGTCTGATCGGTTGGCGTGGCATGGTCGGTTCCGTGCTCATGCAGCGCATGCTGGAAGAGCGGGACTTCGACCTGATCGAGCCGGTGTTCTTCACCACCTCCAATGTCGGCGGCCAGGGCCCTGCCATTGGCAAGGACATTGCTCCGCTGAAGGACGCCTACAGCATCGACGACCTGAAAGGCCTGGACGTGATCCTGACCTGCCAGGGTGGCGACTACACCAATGAAGTCTTCCCTAAACTGCGTGAAGCCGGCTGGCAAGGCTACTGGATCGACGCAGCTTCCAGCCTGCGCATGGCTGACGACTCGGTGATCGTGCTCGACCCGGTCAACCGCAAGGTCATCGACCAGGCGCTGGACGCTGGCGGCAAGAACTACATCGGCGGTAACTGCACCGTCAGCCTGATGCTGATGGCGCTGGGTGGTCTGTACGAAGCCGGTCTGGTGGAGTGGATGAGCGCCATGACCTACCAGGCTGCTTCCGGTGCTGGCGCGCAGAACATGCGCGAGCTGATCAAGCAGATGGGCGCGATCAATGCCAGTGTCGCCGATGACCTGGCCGATCCGGCCAGTGCCATCCTCGATATCGACCGCAAGGTCGCCGAGGCCATGCGGGGCGAAGGCTTCCCGGTCGACAACTTCGGCGTGCCGCTAGCCGGCAGTCTGATCCCCTACATCGACAAGGAGCTGCCGAACGGGCAGAGCCGTGAAGAGTGGAAGGCCCAGGCCGAGACCAACAAGATTCTCGGTCGCTTCAAGAACCCGATCCCGGTCGATGGCATCTGCGTGCGTATCGGTGCCATGCGTTGCCACAGCCAGGCACTGACCATCAAGCTGAACAAGGATGTGCCGATGGCCGACATCGAAGGCCTGATCAGCCAGCACAACCCGTGGGTCAAGCTGGTGCCGAACCATCGCGAAGACGCCATTCGCGAGCTCGGCCCGACCGCTGTTACCGGTACTCTGAGTGTTCCGGTCGGCCGTCTGCGCAAGCTCAACATGGGCTCGCAGTACCTGGGTGCCTTCACCGTGGGTGATCAGCTGCTGTGGGGCGCCGCCGAGCCGCTGCGTCGCATGCTGCGCATTCTGCTGGAGCGCTAAGCGCTGCCTCCGAGTTGAACGAAGCCCCTCCGCCTTGGCCGAGGGGCTTCGTCTTTTCTGGGGGACGATTGCCTGCGTGTGGGGCTGCGGTTACAGTGCCGCTCCCTTCGCGTCACAGGTTGTCGTCATGAGTCAGTCGCTTTCCATTGCCATTGTCGGCGCCACCGGAAGCATCGGTGAGGCCTTGGTCGGTTTGCTCGAGGAGCGTGATTTTCCGGTCGGCGACTTGCATCTGTTGGCCAGTGTCGAATCGGCCGGGCAGAGTCTGTCGTTCCGCGGTCGTCAGGTGCGTGTGCGCTCACTCGATGATTTCGATTTTGGCCGTGTGCAACTGGCGTTCTTCGCTGCCAGTGCGGATGTGACGCGTGCGCATGTGGCGACGGTCACGGCCGCCGGCTGTTCGGTCATCGATCTGTCGTCCGGGCTGGCGCTGGAGCAGGCGCCCTGCCTGCTGCCCGAGGATGGCGAGCAGGTGCTGGCTGGGCAAAAGGCGCCTTTCCTGCTGAGCAGTCCTACGCCTTCGGCGGTAGCGGTGGCGCTTGTATTGCATACGTTGCGCCCGTTGCTGGTGCCCCGGCAGGTCGGTGTAACCGCGATGCTGGCAGTCTCCGCGCTGGGGCGCAGTGGTGTGCAGGAGTTGGCGCGGCAGACGGCTGAACTGCTCAATGGACGGCCGTTGGAGCCGCAGGCAATGGATCGTCAGGTCGCCTTCAATGTGCTGGCGCAAGCAGGTGCTGTGAACGAGGAAGGGCATAGCCATCTCGAACAGCGTTTGGCGCAGGAGTTAAAGATGCTCGCCAACGATCCGCAGCTCGAAGTGGCAGCAACCTGTGCAGTCGTGCCGGTATTCTTTGGTGACAGCCTGGCCGTCAGTCTTCATGCTCAAGCGCCGGTGGATATGGCGGCGGTGGCGCGTTATCTCGATCAGGCCGATGGCATCGAGTTGGTAGAGGCCGGCGACTACCCGACCGCAGTAGGTGATGCCGTGGGCCAGGACTGCATTTACGTTGGGCGTCTGCGCAGCGGGGTGGCAGATCCGACCCAGCTCAATTTGTGGATTGCGTCTGATAATGTAAGAAAAGGTGCCGCCCTGAATGCTGTGCAAATAGCGGAGTTATTGATAAAACACTATCTGTAAAAGATACTTACCTAGAAATTTGAAGAATCTTTCTAGCTTGGCAATACTGGCTAAGTTGATCGTTGAATGGGGAGCCGCTAAAGAGGCGGATCAGGCAGCGGTCAACCAGACCCTCTCGCATGCCGAGAAAAAAGCTAAAACAAGGGATAACGCTATGGTTCGGGTTCGCAAACTGGTGCTGGCAATCGCAGCGGCGTCCGCCCTGTCTTCCGGTATGGCACATGCGTTGGGGTTGGGCGAAGTTACCCTGAAGTCCTCGCTGAATCAGCCCTTGGTCGCTGAAATCGAATTGCTGGAGGTGCGCGATCTCGCTTCCAACGAAGTCGTTCCCAAGCTGGCATCCGCTGAAGAATTTGCCAAGGCCGGCGTCGATCGCCAGTTCTTTCTTAACGATCTGAAGTTCACGCCGGTATTGAAGCCCAATGGCAAGAGTGTCATTCGGGTCACTTCCAGCAAGGCCGTCCGCGAGCCTTACCTGAATTTCCTGGTTGAAGTGCTGTGGCCCAATGGCCGCTCGCTGCGTGAATACACCCTGTTGCTCGATCCGCCCCTTTATTCCCCGCAGACCGCCGCTGCTGCCGCTCCGCAGGCGCCCGTGGCTGCTCCGACTCCCGCTCCGCGTCCTGCCATGCCGACTTCGGCTGCCCCGGCTCCGCGCCCAGTGGCACCCACCGCCGTGCCGGCACCGAGTAGCGTCGCCGCCGGTGGTGAGTACCGCACCACCAAGAACGATACCCTGTGGGAAATCGCCCAGCGAGTAGGGGGCGGCTCCGTTCATCAAACCATGCTGGCCATCCAGGATCTGAATCCGGACGCCTTCATCGGCGGCAACATCAACCGGATGAAGAGTGGTCAGGTGCTGCGCCTGCCTGACGAGCAACAGATTCGCAGCCGCAGCAATGCCGAGGCGCTGGCGCAAGTCGCCGCGCAGAACACGGCTTGGCGTGAAGGTCGTGGTGTCGCCTCGCGTCAGCTCGATGCCACCCGTCGCGCCAGTGCTGGTGCTGCGCCGGCTACCGCCGAGAGCGGCGACAGCCTGAAACTGGTCTCCGCGGAGAGCGGCAAGACCACGCGCGGTAGCGATACCGGCTCCGCTGACAGCAAGGCACTGGCGGACAAGCTGGCCGTGACTCAGGAAAGCCTGGACTCCACTCGCCGCGAGAATGCGGAACTGCAGAGTCGCATGGGTGATCTGCAGAGCCAGTTGGACAAACTGCAGCGCCTGATCGAACTCAAGGACAACCAGCTTGCCAAGCTGCAGGCCGATGCTGGTCAAGCCGGGCAGGCGCCCGCTACGCCGGCACCTGCCGAGCCGGCCAGCACTCCTGCAGTCGAGGCCGCTGCCCCAGCTCAGGTGTCCGCTGCCGAAACTCCTGCGGCCGCAGCTGTGCCGCCGAAAGAAGAAGCGCCCGACTACAACTACAGCGAAGAGCCAGCTGCTCCCGAACAGGACGCAGATGCGCAAGCCAAGCAGCCGGCTGCCGAGTCTGCCAAACCCGCTGCGCCGGCCAAGCCAGCAGCGCCTGCGCCCGAACCGGTCGTTCAGCCCAGCTTCCTCGATGATCTGCTGGCCAACCCCATGATGCTGGGGCTGGCGGGTGGTGGTGCGCTGTTGCTTTTGCTCGTCGGTCTGATGGCGCTGTCGCGTCGCAATGCGATGAAGGAAGCCGAGCTGCACGAAGAGCTGCATGACGACCTGGAGCAGGACAACGCCTTCGCGGGCGACCTGGATATGCCGGAAGACAGCTTCGCCGGTCTCGATGACGAAGAACCTGCCAAACCTCTCTCTGCTGGCGGCGACGAGCGTGTCACGGCGCAGACGGGAGATGCTCTGGGTGAGGCTGACATCTACATTGCCTACGGCCGTTTCAACCAGGCTGCCGAGCTTCTGCAGAATGCCATCAATGACGAGCCGCACCGCGCGGATCTGCGTCTCAAGCTGATGGAGGTCTATGCCGAGCTGGGCGATCGTGAAGGTTTTGCGCGGCAGGACAACGAGCTGCGTGAGATCGGCGGCGCCAATGCCGAGGTCGAGCAGCTCAAGGGCAAGTACCCGGCCATGGCGGCAGTCGCGGGTGCCGGCGTCGCTGCAGCGGTTGCGTCTTCCGACGACCTCGGCGATTTCAGTCTGGATGACCTGGCGCTTGGTGACTCGAACGAGGCGGCTGCGGCTCCTGCCGATAGCCTCGACGATGCCTTCGATCTGAGTCTCGATGACCTGGATAGCGATCTGGGCGGGGATGATCTGGTAGCTGCGCCCACTTCGGAGCAGAGCCTGGCGCTGGACGAGGATCTGGACTTCGGCCTGGTCGATGATGAGCCAGCCGCATCCGCCGATGAGCTCGATTTTGATCTTTCTCTGGATGATGAGCCGATGCAGGGCAAGCCGCTCGCCGATGAGCTGGCTGATTTCAGTCTTGAGCTCGATCAGCCGTCCACGGCCGCTGCCGCCGGTGATGAGGCTGACGATTTCCTTCTGAGCCTGGACGATGAAGTGGCGGAGCCTGCCGCTGATGCCGAGTTGGCTGATCTCGGTCTGGATCTGCCGGCAGAGACTGCTGCCGATGCTGATCTGGATCTGCCAGCAGACTTCGATCTGTCGCTGGGGGACGAGGAGCCGGCAAAGCCTGTTGCTGATGTCGGCAGTTTCGCCGCGCAGCTCGACGAGGTGAATGCGGAACTCGAGCAACTGTCTGCCGATGCCGGTCAACCTGAGGATGAAGCAGCTCCGCTGCTATCGTCGGCCGATGGTTTTGGCGACGATCTCGATGGCGACGATGACTTCGACTTCCTTTCCGGCACCGATGAGACCGCGACCAAGCTGGATCTGGCGCGGGCCTACATCGACATGGGCGACACCGAAGGTGCACGTGACATCCTCGACGAAGTGGTTGCCGAGGGCAGCGATGCTCAGCAGCAAGAAGCCCGTGAGATGATTGCCAAGTTGGTTTGATCGAATTCATGTCTGACGCAGTACCTTTAGCGGCCGCCGAAATGGCGGCCGTTGGCTTTTCCCGAATAGCCCTGGGTCTTGAATACAAGGGCGCCCGTTATCGTGGTTTTCAACGCCAGAGCGGCAAGGTCGCATCGATCCAGGGTTGCCTGGAGGATGCGTTGTCGAAAGTCGCGGGCGGGGCGCCGGTCAGCATCCACTGTGCCGGGCGTACTGATGCCTCAGTGCATGCCAGTGGCCAGGTGGTGCACTTCGATACCGCAGTCGAGCGCCCTCTGCATGCCTGGATCATGGGCGCGAACATGAACCTGCCCAAGGACATCAGCGTCACCTGGGCCAAGGTCATGCCGGCGCATTTTCATGCGCGTTTTAGTGCGATGGCGCGGCGCTACCGCTACGTGATCTACAACGATCCGATTCGCCCGGCGCACATGGCTGAAGAGGTCACCTGGAATCATCGTCCGCTGGAGATCGCGCGCATGCGCGAGGCTGCCAGGGTTCTGGTCGGCACGCATGACTTCAGCGCCTTCCGCGCCAGTCAGTGCCAGGCCAAGTCTCCGGTCAAGACGGTGCATCATCTGGAGATCATCGAGCACGGCCGCTTCATCGTCCTGGATATCCGCGCCAATGCCTTCCTTCATCACATGGTGCGCAACATCGCCGGTGTGCTGATGAGCGTTGCGGCGGGCGAGCGGCCCGTCGAGTGGGTGCGCGAGGTGCTGGAGCGCGGTGAGCGGCGCAGCGGTGGCGTCACTGCCCATCCTTATGGCCTGTATCTGATCGAGGTCGAGTATCCGGCTGAGTTCGAGTTGCCACAGCGCTACCTGGGGCCGCACTTTCTTTCCGGCCTCGCGGATGTGCGCCAGGTGTGAGCCTTTGCTACCATCCGGCGCTCAATACGAGGGCAGTGAACGTGATCAGGGTGCGTAGCAAGATTTGCGGCATTACGCGTGTCGAGGATGCGCTGGCGGCGGTGGAGGCCGGTGCCGACGCCATTGGCCTGGTGTTCTATGCCAAGAGCCCCAGAGCCGTGGATATCGAGCAGGCCAAGGTCATCGTCGCGGCGTTGCCGCCTTTCGTGACCAGCGTTGGGCTTTTCGTCGACATGCCACGCGAGACCCTGCAGGCGGTGCTGCGCGAGGTGCCGCTGGATCTGCTGCAGTTTCATGGCGACGAGTCGCCGGCTGACTGCGAAGGTTTCGCCCGACCCTACATCAAGGCGCTGCGCGTGCGCGCCGATCAGGACGTTGCGCGGATGATGGCGCCCTATAGCGGTGCGTGCGGAATATTGCTCGATACCTTCGTCGAAGGCGTGCCGGGTGGCACGGGCGCTGCCTTCGACTGGTCGCTGGTGCCGCGCGAAGCCGGCAAGCCGATCATTCTTGCGGGAGGGCTGACGCCTGACAACGTCGCCCAGGCCATTGCTCAGGTTCGCCCCTATGCCGTCGATGTCAGTGGTGGGGTCGAGGCGGCAAAAGGCATAAAGGATGCCGGCAAGGTCAAGGCCTTCTTGCAGGCCGTGCAGTGCGCTTGATGTGACGGCGGCGCGCCTGCTGCCGTCCACTAGGCTGTCATGCCGCTGAATGCGGTGGAAACGAATTGCTGGAGGCGGGTAGCCCTGTGGTTGCCCGCTCCGACCATCGGTTATGGAGAGATAACAGCATGAGCAACTGGTTGGTAGACAAACTCATTCCCTCGATCATGCGTTCCGAGGCGAAGAAGAGCTCGGTGCCCGAGGGGCTCTGGCACAAGTGTCCGTCCTGCGATGCCGTGCTCTATCGTCCCGAGCTGGAAAAGACCCTCGACGTCTGCCCCAAGTGCAACCACCACATGCGCATCGACGCGCGTCGTCGTCTCGATCTGTTCCTCGATGTCGAGGGGCGCGAGGAGCTGGGCGCCGATCTGGAGCCGGTGGATCGCCTCAAGTTCCGTGACACCAAGAAGTACAAGGATCGCATTGTCGCTGCGCAGAAGCAGACCGGTGAGAAAGATGCGCTGATCGCCATGAGCGGTACCCTCGAAGGCATGCCGATTGCGGTCTGCGCATTCGAGTTCTCCTTCATGGGCGGCTCCATGGGCGCCATCGTGGGTGAGCGCTTCGTGCGTGCCGCCAATGCCGCGCTGGAGCAGCGTTGCCCGCTGGTGTGTTTCTCCGCCTCGGGTGGCGCGCGTATGCAGGAAGCGCTGATCTCCCTGATGCAGATGGCCAAGACTTCGGCCGCTCTGGCGCGTCTGCGTGAAGAGGGCCTGCCGTTCATTTCCGTGCTGACCGACCCGGTCTACGGTGGTGTATCCGCCAGTCTGGCGATGCTGGGTGACGTGATCGTGGCCGAGCCCAAGGCGCTGATCGGCTTCGCTGGCCCGCGTGTGATCGAGCAGACCGTGCGCGAGAAGTTGCCGGAAGGCTTCCAGCGCAGCGAGTTCCTGCTGGAGCACGGCGCTATCGACATGATCATCTCGCGTGACGAGCTGCGCCCGCGTCTGGCGCGCCTGCTGGCACAACTGATGAACCGTCCGTCCCCGGTTGCGCTGCCGGCCACTGCATGACCACGCGCAGCTTGGGCGAGTGGCTCGCCTACCTCGAGCAGTTGCATCCCTCGGCCATCGACATGGGCCTGGATCGTTCGCGCGAGGTGGCGCGCCGGCTCGGCCTGGGCAAGCCGGCATCGCAGGTGATCACGGTTACCGGCACCAATGGCAAGGGTTCCACCTGTGCCTTCATCGCCAGCCTGCTGCGTGAGCAGGGGCTGAGCGTCGGCGTCTACAGCTCGCCGCATTTGCTGCGCTACAACGAGCGCGTCGTCGTGAATGGCCTCGAGGCCAGCGATGACGAGTTATGCCAGGCCTTCGCGGCCATCGAGGCGGCGCGTGGGGAAATCTCCCTCACCTATTTCGAGATGGGCACTCTGGCGGCTTTCTGGCTGTTCGGGCGTGCGGCACTGGATGCCGTGGTGCTGGAGGTTGGTCTGGGCGGGCGTCTGGATGCGGTGAATCTGGTGGACGCCGATCTGGCGCTGATCACCAGTATCGGTCTGGATCACGCCGACTGGTTGGGCGACACCCGTGAATCGGTGGCGTTCGAGAAGGCCGGGATCATGCGCGCCGGCAAGCCGGCCCTGTGTGGTGATGTCGATCCGCCGCAACCGCTGATCGATGCGGTGGTGCGTCTGGACACGCCGTTCTTCCTGCGCGGACGTGACTACGGTTTGCTCGTTGCTGAAAGCACCTGGCAATGGTTCGGGCTCGATGCGCAAGGGCGTGTGCTGCGTCTGCACGATCTGCCGCTGCTCGACCTGCCGATGGAAAATGCAGCGCTCGCGCTACAGGCGTACGCGCTGCTCGATCTTCCCTGGGACGCGGCATGTATTTCCCGCGCGCTGTTGTCTACCCGAGTGACCGGGCGTCTGGATCGGCGTACGGTGACCTGGCAGGGCAAGGCGCTGACGCTGCTGCTGGATGTCGGGCACAACCCGCATGCGGCGGATTATCTGGCTCAGCGCCTCGAGGCGCGGGCCGTCACGGGTAAACGTCTGGCTGTTTTCGGTTTGTTGGCCGACAAGGATCTGGCTGGTGTGCTGGCGCCGCTGCAGGGCATCGTGGCCGCTTGGGCGGTGACGCCTCTGGGCAGCCCGCGTACGCGTCCGGCAGCCGAGCTGGCAACGAAATTGCGTGCGCTTGGCGCTCGGGTCAGTCAGTACGGCAGCGTGCGTGAGGCATTGATCGCGCAATGCCAGCAGGCGTTGGACGGTGACGAGATACTGGTGTTCGGATCATTCTTCTGTGTGGCCGAAGCGCTCGAGTGGTTGGCTGAGCAGCATTGATCATCGCTGCTCCTGGTCTGGCGCCACGGGCCGTTCGGATGGCAGTATCGCAGCCTCAGAGTTTTTCAGCGGTGGAGTAGGGGATGGCTTTGTTGGAAAAGGGGCTCAAGCAACGCATGGTTGGCGCTCTGGTGCTGGTGGCGCTGGCAGTGATCTTCCTGCCGATGCTGCTGTCACGCCAGGACGAGATGCGTCGGGTCGTGGTCGACGCGCCGGAGATGCCGCAGGCACCCGCCGTTCCGGAAATGATCGTCGAGCCCGCCGATGTCGCAGAGCCGCAAGCTTTGCCTGAAGAGCCCGTCGCCCCCGAATCCGAAGCGCCGCAAATGGTGGAGGTTCCGGTTCAGCCGACGACCACGCAGAAGCCGGCTGCGCCTGTAGAGCCTGCCAAGCCCGCTGTGGTGCCGGCGCCCGCGAGCGCTTCGGTGGCTGCTGCCAGCAAGCCCGAGAGCCGTCTGGATGCCAATACCTTGCCGATCAGTTGGTCGGTGCAACTGGCCAGTCTGTCTAGTCGTCCAGGTGCGGAAAATCTGCAGAAAACCCTGCGCAGCCAAGGCTACAACGCCTACATCCGCTCCTTCGATGGCATGAATCGGGTGTTCGTCGGGCCGCTGATCGAGCGGGCCGAGGCCGAACGCCTGCGTGATCAGCTCAATCGTCAGCACAAGCTCAACGGCTTCGTCGTACGTTTTCAGCCTGAGGCGGGCTAAGCGGCTAGCATCGGTCGCAGCGTATTCATGATGGCAGCGACAGATGCCGCCTTCATGCGATTGGCCTGCTGGAAGGGCTTGGCCCGGTTACTCAGCGTGCTGCGCTCTGCTAGAATACGCGGCCTTTCCCGCTGGCAGAGCGCACCGTGGCATTTACCTGGGTCGATTGGGCGATCATCGCCGTCATCGCCATCTCGAGCTTGATCAGTCTAAAGCGTGGCTTCGTCAAGGAGGCTCTGTCGCTGCTGACCTGGATCATCGCAGGCGTGGTTGCCTGGATGTTCGGTGGCGCCCTGTCGCAGCACCTCGTCGAATTCATCGAAACCCCATCTGCCCGTGTGATAGCGGCGTGCGCGATCCTGTTCATCGCTACGCTGCTGGTCGGCGCGTTGGTGAATTTTCTGATTGGCGAGCTGATCCGGGTAACCGGCCTTTCCGGGACGGATCGCTTCCTCGGCATGGTTTTCGGCGCGGCGCGTGGCGGCTTGTTGGTGGTGTTGCTGGTGGGGCTGATCAGCCTGGCGCCGGTGCAGCAGGATAGCTGGTGGCAGCAGTCGAAGCTGGTGCCGCATTTTCTGATGGTTGCCGACTGGTCGAAGAATCTGATTCTGGGCTGGTCGAGCCAATGGTTGAACAGCGAAGTGGCTCACCCAGCCGCTTTGCTTTGAATAGAGTGGCCGGTGCGGACAACCGCTGCGCCGGTCGCTGAATTAGCCTGAACTACATAGCAGGGGTCGTGGCACATGTGTGGCATCGTCGGTATCGTCGGCAAGTCGAACGTCAATCAGGCGCTGTATGACGCGCTAACCGTCCTTCAGCATCGCGGCCAGGACGCTGCCGGCATCGTCACCAGCCATGAGGGCCGGTTGTTCCTGCGCAAGGACAATGGCTTGGTGCGTGACGTGTTCCAGCAGCGCCACATGCAGCGCCTGGTTGGCCACATGGGTATCGGTCACGTGCGTTACCCGACGGCTGGTAGCTCCAGCTCGGCCGAGGCGCAGCCGTTCTACGTCAACTCGCCCTACGGCATCACCCTGGCGCACAACGGCAACCTGACCAACGTCGAACAGTTGGCCAAGGAGATCTACGAGTCCGATCTGCGCCACGTCAACACCAGCTCCGACTCCGAAGTCCTGCTCAACGTCTTCGCCCACGAGCTGGCGGTGCGCGGCAAGTTGCAGCCGACCGAGGAAGACGTATTCGCCGCCGTGTCCCACGTGCACAGCCGCTGTGTGGGTGGCTATGCGGTGGTGGCGATGATCACCGGTTACGGCATCGTCGGTTTCCGCGATCCTAACGGCATTCGTCCGATCGTCTTCGGCCAGCGTCACACCGACGAGGGCGTCGAGTACATGATCGCCTCGGAAAGCGTGGCGCTGGACGTGCTCGGCTTCACCCTGATTCGCGATCTGGCGCCGGGCGAGGCGGTGTACATCACCGAAGACGGTCAGCTGTTCACCCGTCAGTGCGCGCCGAATCCGCAATACGCGCCGTGCATCTTCGAGCATGTCTACCTGGCGCGCCCGGATTCGATCATGGATGGCATCTCGGTGTACAAGGCGCGTCTACGCATGGGCGAGCGTCTGGCCGACAAGATTCTCCGCGAGCGCCCGGATCACGACATCGACGTGGTCATCCCGATTCCCGATACCAGCCGCACCGCCGCGCTGGAGCTGGCCAATCACCTGGGTGTGAAATTCCGCGAAGGCTTCGTCAAGAATCGCTACATCGGCCGTACCTTCATCATGCCGGGCCAGGCTGCGCGCAAGAAATCCGTGCGGCAGAAGCTCAACGCCATCGAGCTGGAGTTTCGCGGCAAGAACGTGATGCTGGTGGATGACTCCATCGTGCGTGGCACCACCTGCAAGCAGATCATCCAGATGGCCCGTGAGGCCGGGGCGAAGAACGTCTACTTCTGCTCGGCGGCGCCGGCGGTGCGTTACCCGAACGTGTATGGCATCGACATGCCCAGCGCTCATGAGCTGATCGCCCATGGCCGTACCACCGAGGAAGTCTGCGAGCTGATCGGTGCCGATTGGCTGGTGTATCAGGATCTGTCGGATCTGATCGAGGCGGTCAGCGGCAGCAAGAAGATCAAGATCGACAACTTCGACTGCGCGGTATTCGACGGCAAGTACGTCACTGGCGACGTCGACGCGGCGTATCTGGATCGTATCGAACAGGCGCGCAACGATCTCACCAAGGCCAAGTCGCAGGTCGTCAGCGCGATCATCGATCTGTACAACAACTGACGCAGGTGGGCAGGATCACTGCCTGTCGCGCGTAGCCCGGAGGCAATCCGGGGGAAGGTCATACTGAATTTCCCGGATTGCACCGGGCTATTGTTCGTGAGGTGGTGAAATGACACTGGAATGGGATGCGGGTCGACTCGATAGCGACCTCGATGGCGTAGGTTTCGACACCCTGGCGGTGCGCGCCGGCCAGCGCCGCTCGCCGGAAGGCGAGCACGGCGAGGCGCTGTTCCTCACCTCCAGCTACGTATTCCGCACTGCTGCCGATGCTGCCGCGCGTTTCGGTGGTGAGGTGCCGGGCAATGTCTACTCGCGTTACACCAACCCGACGGTGCGTACCTTCGAGGAGCGTATCGCTGCGCTGGAAGGTGCCGAGCAGGCGGTCGCCACCGCTTCCGGCATGTCGGCCATCCTCGCCATCGTCATGAGTCTGTGCAGCGGCGGCGACCATGTGCTGGTCTCGCGTAGCGTGTTTGGTTCGACCATCAGCCTGTTCGAGAAGTACCTCAAGCGTTTCGGTATCGAGGTGGACTACGTACCGCTGGCTGACCTGGACGCCTGGAAGGGCGCGTTCAAGACCAATACCAGACTGCTGTTCGTCGAGTCGCCGTCCAACCCACTGGCCGAGTTGGTGGATATCGCCGCACTGGCCGATATCGCCCATGCTCGTGGTGCGCTGCTGGCGGTCGACAACTGCTTCTGCACGCCGGCGCTGCAGCAACCGTTGAAGCTGGGCGCCGATATCGTCATGCACTCGGCGACCAAGTACATCGATGGCCAGGGCCGTGGCCTGGGTGGTGTGGTTGCCGGTCGCAGCGAGCAGATGAAGGAAGTGGTCGGCTTCCTGCGCACGGCTGGTCCGACGCTCAGCCCGTTCAATGCCTGGCTGTTCCTCAAGGGCCTGGAAACTCTGCGCATCCGCATGCAGGCGCAGAGCGAGAGTGCCCTGCAGTTGGCGCTGTGGCTGGAGCAGCAGTCGCAGGTCGAGCGGGTGTACTACGCCGGCCTGCCGAGCCATCCGCAGCACGAGTTGGCGAAGCGGCAGCAGAGCGCCTTTGGTGCGGTGGTCAGCTTCGAGGTCAAAGGGGGCCGTGAGGCTGCCTGGAAGGTGATCGACGCCACTCGCGTCATTTCCATCACCACCAACCTGGGCGATACCAAGACGACCATTGCCCATCCGGCGACCACTTCCCATGGCCGTCTGACTCCGCAGGAGCGCGCCAATGCCGGTATCCGTGACAGCCTGATTCGCGTCGCGGTCGGCCTGGAAGACCTGGCTGACCTCAAGGCGGATCTGGCACGCGGTCTGGCTGCACTCTGATGCTGGAGTGGGGCGATGGCGGGGCGTCCAATAATGGGCGTGTCGCCCTGGTGACCGGCGCCGCTCGCGGTATCGGCCTGGGCATCGCGGCCTGGCTGATCACTGAAGGCTGGCAGGTGGTGTTGGCTGATATCGACCGCGAGCGTGGTTCCAGAGTGGCGCGGGCACTGGGCGATAACGCCTGGTTCGTCGTCATGGATGTGTCCAGCGAGGAGCAGGTCAGCGTTGGTGTTGCCGAGGTGCTGGGCCAGTTCGGTCGTCTCGATGCGCTGGTGTGCAACGCCGCTGTTGCCGATCCGCATACGCCGCCGTTGGAATCGCTCGATCTGAAGCGCTGGAACCGCATGCTGGCGGTCAATCTGACCGGCGCCATGTTGTTGGCCAAGCATTGCGCGCCCTACCTGCGTGGGCATCGTGGCGCCATCGTCAATATCGCGTCGACGCGCGCCAGTCAGTCTGAAATCAATTCCGAGGCATACGCCGCGAGCAAGGGTGGTCTGGTGGCGCTGACTCATGCCCTGGCGATCAGCCTGGGGCCGGAAGTGCGGGTCAACTGTGTCAGCCCCGGCTGGATCGATGCGCGTGACCCCTCACAGCAACGGCAAGAGCCGCTTTCGGTATTCGATCATGCGCAGCACCCGGTCGGCCGCGTCGGCACGGTGGAAGATGTCGCAGCGCAGGTCGCCTGGCTGTTGTCCGATGCAGCTGGCTTCGTGACAGGGCAGGAGTTCGTCATCGACGGCGGCATGAGTCGCAAGATGATCTATCAGGATTGATGCGGCACGCCGGGCTGTAGGAGCGAGCTCTGCTCGCGAATCCGGCAAAACACAAAAGCTTCGCGAGCAGAGCTCGCTCCTACGCATAACGAACAAAGGCTCCCGAAGGAGCCTTTTTCATATCTGGACGAATTACATGTTGGGGTAATTCGGCCCGCCAGTGCCCTCTGGGGCGACCCAGGTGATGTTCTGCGCCGGATCCTTGATGTCGCAGGTCTTGCAGTGCACGCAGTTCTGCGCGTTGATCTGGAACTTCTTCTCGCCGTCTTCCTGGGTCACCACCTCGTACACGCCGGCCGGGCAGTAGCGCTGCGCCGGTTCGTCGTACAGCGGCAGGTTCTTCGCCAGCGGAATGCTCGGGTCGGTGAGCTTGAGGTGGCAGGGCTGTTCTTCTTCATGGTTGGTGTTGGAGAGGAACACCGAACTCAGTTTGTCGAAGCTCAGTTTGCCGTCCGGTTTGGGGTAGTCGATCTTGGCGCACTCGGCCGCCGGCTTGAGGCAGGCGTAGTCCGGCTTGTTGTCGTGCAGGGTGAAGGGAGCCTTGCCGCCGAAGATGTTCTGATCCAGCCAGTTGATGCCGCCGCCGATAAGGGCGCCGTACTTGTGGATGGCCGCGCCGAAGTTGCGGCTGCGGAACAGTTCGTCATACAGCCAACTGGCCTTGAAGCCATCGACGTAGTTGGTCAGCTCGTCACCGCCTTCACGGCCAGCGGCCAGGGCTTCGGCGATGGCGTCAGCCGCCAGCATGCCGGACTTCATCGCGGTGTGGCTGCCCTTGATCTTGGCGAAGTTCAGGGTACCGAGGTCGCAGCCGATCAGCGCGCCACCCGGGAATACCATCTTCGGCAGCGAGTTCAGGCCGCCTTTGCAGATGGCGCGGGCACCGTAGGCGACACGCTTGCCGCCTTCGAGGTACTGCTTGACCACCGGGTGGTGCTTATAGCGCTGGAATTCGTCGAACGGCGAGAGGTGCGGGTTGGCGTAGGACAGATCGATGATCAGGCCGACCACCACCTGGTTGTTCTCCAGGTGATAAAGGAAGGAGCCACCGGTGTTCTCGGTGCCCATGATGTCCATCGGCCAGCCAGCGGTGTGTACCACCAGGCCCTGCTGATGCTTGGCCGGGTCGATGTCCCAGATTTCCTTGATGCCGATGCCGTAGTGCTGGGCATCGGCTTCGCTGTCGAGGTCGTATTTCTTGATCAGTTGCTTGCCGATATGGCCACGGCAGCCTTCGGCGAACAGGGTGTACTTGGCCCGCAGTTCCATGCCCGGGGTGTAATAGCCTTCCTTCGGGTTGCCTTCGCGATCGACACCCAGGTCGCCGGTAACGATGCCGCGTACCACACCGTTGTCGTCGATCAGGGCTTCCTGCGCGGCGAAGCCAGGGTAGATTTCCACGCCAAGGTTTTCGGCCTGCTGCGCCAGCCAGCGGCACAGATTACCGAGGGAAATGATATAGTTGCCCTCGTTGTGCATGGTCTTGGGCACGAAGAAGCCCGGAACCTTGATGGCGTTCTCGGCGTCCTTGAGCAGGTAAATGTCGTCGCCCTTGACCGGCGTATTGAGCGGGGCGCCCAGTTCTTTCCAGTCGGGGAACAGTTCGTTCAGTGCGCGAGGCTCGAAGACAGCGCCAGAGAGGATGTGAGCACCGACTTCGGAGCCTTTTTCGACCACGCAGACGCTGATCTCCTGGCCCGCCTCAGCGGCTTTCTGTTTCAGTCGGCAGGCGGCGGACAGTCCAGACGGGCCGGCGCCGACGATGACGACGTCGAACTCCATAAATTCGCGTTCCACAGGCTATCTCCTACTCAAGGCTCTTCGATGTTTTATGTTGGAGGGCGCGGCTCGGCTCCCTGAGCGCTGCGGCGCATTATATCTACACCCTCCCGACGGGCCAATACAAACGTTTGTTTGAATTTTCTGTAGGCCTGCTAGAATCCTACTACATCGCGGATGACCGGCCAGTTCGCTGTATTGACCGAGTCAGGTCGCGGGGTCAAGATACGGGCGGTTTTGCGCTCGCCGTCTGAGCTGGCGATCGGTTCCGGCCGATCTGCATCACTGGCCAGGTTCACCTTGGCGACATTCTTATTCACCGGAGAGTAACGAGGAATCCATGAAGGTTCTTGTAGCTGTCAAACGAGTGGTTGACTACAACGTCAAGGTTCGCGTCAAGGCGGACAACAGCGGCGTCGACCTCGCCAACGTCAAGATGTCCATGAACCCCTTCTGCGAAATCGCCGTGGAAGAAGCCGTACGCCTGAAGGAGAAGGGCGTGGCGAGCGAGATCGTTGTCGTCACCGTCGGCCCGGCGACCGCTCAGGAGCAACTGCGCACCGCGCTGGCTCTCGGCGCTGACCGTGCCGTGCTGGTCGAGTCTGCTGAAGAGCTGAACTCCCTGGCCGTGGCCAAGCTGCTCAAGGCCGTGGTCGACAAGGAGCAACCGCAACTGGTTATCCTCGGCAAGCAGGCCATCGACAGCGACAACAATCAGACCGGCCAGATGCTGGCCGCGCTGACCGGCTACGCCCAGGGTACTTTCGCCTCCAAGGTGGAAGTCGCTGGCGACAAGCTCAACGTGACCCGCGAGATCGATGGTGGCTTGCAAACCGTCGCTCTGAGCCTGCCGGCCATCGTCACCACCGACCTGCGCTTGAACGAGCCGCGCTACGCGTCGCTGCCGAACATCATGAAGGCCAAGAAAAAGCCGCTGGAGACCGTCACCCCTGACGCTCTGGGCGTTTCCACCGCGTCTACCGTGAAGACTATCAAGGTCGAGGCGCCGGCTGCCCGCAGCGCTGGGATCAAGGTCAAGTCCGTGGCTGAACTGGTCGAGAAACTGAAGAACGAGGCGAAGGTAATCTAAATGGCTATCCTGGTTATCGCTGAACACAGCAACGCCGCTCTGGCGCCCGCCACTCTCAACGTTGTGACCGCCGCGCAGAAGATCGGTGGTGATATCCACGTGCTGGTTGCCGGTAGCAATGCTGCCGCTGCAGCCGACGCCGCTGCCAAGGTCGCTGGCGTATCCAAGGTGCTGCTGGCCGACAACGCTGCCTACGCGCATCAGTTGCCGGAAAACGTTGCACCGCTTATCGCCGAACTGGGCAAGAACTACAGCCACGTGTTGGCTCCGGCCACCACCAACGGCAAGAACTTCCTGCCGCGCGTCGCCGCACTGCTGGATGTCGATCAGATCTCCGAGATCATCGCCGTCGAGAGCGCCGACACCTTCAAGCGTCCGATCTATGCCGGTAACGCCATCGCCACCGTACAGTCTTCGGCTGCGGTGAAGGTGATCACCGTGCGTACCACCGGTTTCGACGCCGCTGCTGCCGAAGGTGGCTCCGCTGCCGTTGAAGCAGTCTCCGGGCCGGCCGATGCTGGCAAGTCCGCCTTCGTGGGTGAAGAACTGGCCAAGTCCGACCGTCCGGAACTGACCGCTGCCAAGATCGTCGTTTCTGGCGGCCGTGGCATGGGCAATGGCGACAACTTCAAGCACCTGTACGCCCTGGCCGACAAGCTTGGCGCTGCCGTTGGTGCCTCCCGTGCCGCCGTCGACGCCGGTTTCGTACCGAACGACATGCAGGTCGGCCAGACCGGCAAGATCGTCGCGCCGCAGCTGTACATCGCCGTCGGTATCTCGGGTGCCATCCAGCACCTGGCCGGTATGAAAGACTCCAAGGTGATCGTCGCGATCAACAAGGACGAAGAAGCACCGATCTTCCAGGTGGCCGATTACGGCCTGGTGGCCGATCTGTTCGAAGCCGTTCCGGAGCTGGAAAAGCTGGTTTAACCCGCTTTTGCTGCCACAAGAAACCCGCTCTCATGAGCGGGTTTCTTTTTATGTGCGGCATGCCTTGGAGTGCAGCCGAGCGGCGTCACTTTGCGGTTTGGAGAAATTGCCGGTAGAGCAGGGCGCTTTGCTCCGGGCGCTCCAGCATGGGCGCGTGACCCACTTCATCCATGATGGCCACGCTCGGTTTCTGCAGCAGCGGTTTCATCACCTCGATGCTGGAAACGTCCAGCACACGATCTTGCTTGCCCCATAGCAGCAGTGTGGGCGCCGTGATCTTCGGCAGCTCCGGCTCCAGCGGGATGTAACGCTCGACCAGTTGGCGAAAGACTTCGTCGTAATACGCCGCATTGTCTATCGCGCGCTTGGCCAGGTACTGCTTGAGCGGCTGTGGCAGGTAGGGCGGTTCGACGAAGACGAAGTCGAGCAACTGCTGAAAATCCTCGGGTTGCCGCACCACCAGTGGGTTGGCCTTGCCTTCGCGCAGGCGCCGATAGAGTTCGCTTTCATGCGCTGCCTTGATGCCGGCGTTATCGAACAGCGTCAGGGTTTTCACTCGCTGCGGGTAGCGTGCGGCATACAGCGCCGCGATATGGCCGCCCATGGAGTTGCCCAGCAGGTGGGTTGTGCCGAGCTTCAGCGCATCGAGAAAATCGGCCAGTCGCTCCGCCTGGGTGCCGACGTCATGGCTGCCGGTCGGGCGGTCGCTTTGGCCAAAGCCGGGAAGGTCGAGGGCGATGACGTGATAGCGGTCGGTGAGATGGCGGGCGAAACGTAGCCAGTTGTCCTTGTCGGCGGCGAAGCCGTGGATCAGGACGATCGCTTCGCCGTTTACCGGCCCGCCTTGGTAATAATGAATGTTAAGATCGTGGACTCGCACCTGCTCGTGAGTGAGCCCGGCACGATGCTGTTCGACCAGCCGCAGGCTGGCCAATTGTGTGGCGGGGACGAACCAGAGAATGGCTGCGGCAGCGATGAGCAGCAGAATCAGACCGAGCAGCAGTTTTTTCATGGTGCGTCCTTATCGCTAATTATTATTGCGGCTTCGTTAAGCTAGCATGAAGTTGAATGTTGTCGTTTGCAGGCTCGTTGGCCTGTTTCGATTTCTGCACTAACCGAGAGTAGCCAATGCCCAAGCGCTTTCCGTTGAAGTCCCTGCTGGTCTGGCTCGGCCTGTCCCTGATGCCGGCCAGTGCCTTCGCCGTTGGTAAATGTGAGCGCCTGGTCGCCACGGGCAACCCCGAGTATCCCCCTTACCTGTGGCGAGACCCGCAGAATCCGCAACAGCTGATTGGCGCCAATGCCGATCTGCTCAAGCAGGTCGGCAAGGATCTCGGCGTGGCCATCGATGTCATTTACAGCGGCCCCTGGTCACGCGCGCAGGATGAGGTGCGTACCGGGCGGGTCGATCTTCTGGCAGGTGCATTTCTGACCTTGCCTCGCCTGGAAAGCATGGATTACGTGCATCCGGCCTTCTTCATCACGCCCAGCGTGGCTTGGGTGCGCAAGGGCGAGGCCTTTGCTTACGGCAGTTGGGCCGATCTGCAGGGGCGCACCGGCGATACGCTGGTGGGCAACAGCTTCGGTCAGCAGTTCGATGCCTTCGCCAAGCAGAATCTTACCCTCGAGGGGGTGTCCAGCCTGACCCAGGCGTTCCAGAAGTTGCTGCTGGGGCGCACCGACTACGTACTTTATGAGCGCTATCCGGGCCTGGCCGTGGCCGAGACGCTTGGCGTGGATGATGACCTCGAAGTGCTGGATCCGCCGATTTCCAGCGAGGGCCTTTACCTGACGCTGTCGCACAACTCGGCCTGCAACGAACCCTGGCTGCGCGGACAGCTGGCGCGGAAAATGACAGAATTGGTCGCTGCCGGTGTCCCCGAACAGATGCTGCAGCACAATCTGGCGCTGTGGAAGGCGCAACAGATGCAACCCGACCCCGTTGGCGATGCCAACCAGTAGGACGCTTTCGTGATCATTCGATTTTTATCCACTCTCATCATGATGCTGGCGCTGAGTGCTTGTGCCAGCGATCCCGCTCCCACCGAACAACTGCGCCTCACCGAGCAGGCCATGACCCAGGTGCGCGCGCTCGGCGTAGGCGAAGACCAGGCGCAATTGCTGAGCCAGGCCGAAGACAAGTACAGCCGGGCACAGGCCGCGGCTGCCGACGAAGACAACAAGGAGGCGCGGCTGCTGGCCGAGCAAGCCGAGTTGGATGCCCGTCTGGCCGAGGCTCAGCACCTGAACGTGAAAAGCCGCGATCAGCTCACCGAACTGAACCGACGCATCGCGCGTCTGCGCCAACAACTGGGGGCAATGTGATGAGCAATGCCCCGAAGCTGATCGTTGCGCTGCTGGCCTCGGGCCTGCTGGCCGGTTGTGCGCTATCGCCTGCCAGTGAGGACGCGCTGGATGCAGCGCGCGCCAGTTTCCAGTCGGTCAAGGAAGATCCAAACGTACTGCGTGCCGCGCCCAAGGATGTGATTCGTTCCGGTGAGTCGCTGGCGCGTGCCGAACGGCTGTCCAGTTACTGGGGGAGCGCCGAGGATGTGCGTCACTTCGCCTATCTCAGCGAGCGTTATGCGGCCATCGCACGGCAACACAGCGAAACCAGCCTCAACCAGGAGCGCGCAGCCCGTCTCGAACTGGAGCTGCAACGTCTGCAGTTGAGCCTGCGTGAGGCCAAGCTGCTCAGCGTGCAGCAGCACAACGGCTGGCTTGAAGAGCAGATGGTCAGCTTGGCTGCCAGTGAAACGGATCGTGGGCTGGTGATGACGCTGGGTGACATGTTGTTCGACGCCGGACGCGCCGAGTTGCAACCCGCGGCCAATCGCACCTTGCTCAAACTCGTGCAGTTCCTGCAGATTAATCCGCAGCGGCGCGTGCGGATCGAGGGCTATACCGACAATACCGGCAGCGCCGACGAGAATCGGGAGCTTTCTCGGGCGCGTGCGCAAACCGTAGCCGACCTGCTGATCGATCTGGGCATCGATGCCAAGCGTATTCAGGTGATGGGCTATGGCGCTGATTTCCCGGTCGCCGAGAATGCATCGGCGCGCGGGCGTGCACAAAATCGCCGGGTGGAGATCGTCTTTTCCGACGAGCGTGGGCAACTCGGCAACGAACGCTGACGCGCCAGAAGTGACACGAGCGCCGCGCCCTGCAAGGGGCGCGGCGTTTTTCGTTGGTGCGGGAAAAAGCGTGCGCTGCCTTGGGTGTACGGACAAGACAGTGCATAACTGTGCCAGTACAATTGCGCAGTGATCGGCTACTGTTATGGTTCAGTGCCACGGAGGATTCCGCCATGACCAATCTGTTGCTCTATCAACGCATCGCCCAGCAGTTGGCCGAGGATATTCGCCGCGGTGTCTACCAGCCGGGTGAGCGTGTGCCGTCGGTGCGCAAGATGAGTGCCCAGCTCAACGTCAGCCATGCCACGGTATTGCAGGCCTACGCCAACCTTGAGGATCAGGGGCTGATCCGGGCGCGCCCGCAGTCCGGCTTCTACGTGCACCAGACCCCCGCACTGACCGCCTCGACCCCGGATATCGCGCGCGTCGAGCGGCCTGGCCTGGTTACCCGCGCCAGCATCATCAACCAGGTGCTGACCGAGTCGCGTCGCGAAGGCGTATTCCCGTTGGGCGCGGCGGTGCCGCATGTCGACTATCTGCCGGTGCGCGCACTGCATCAGCAACTGGCCAAGGTCACCCGTTTTCACAGTCCGCGCGCCTTCAGCTACATGTTCAGCCCGGGGTTCGAGCCGCTACGGCGCCAGGTGGCGATTCGTATGCGCGATGCCGGCGTGGTGGTCGATCCATCCGAAGTGGTGATCACCCATGGCTGCGTCGATGCGCTGCAGATGAGCCTGCGCGTGTTGACCCAACCCGGCGACCTGATCGCGGTGGAGTCGCCGAGCTATTATGGCCTGCTGCAACTGGCCGACCTGCTTGGACTCAAGGTCATCGAGATCCCCTGCGACCCAACCACCGGTATCAGCCTGGAGGCGTTGCAACTGGCGGCCAACCAATGGCCGATCAAGGCCCTGGTGTTGACCGCCCGGCTGTCCAATCCGCTAGGCGGCACCATCCCCGAGGAGCGTCAGCGGCAACTGCTGCGCCTGGCTGACGATTACGACATCCAGATCGTCGAAGACGATATCTATGGCGAACTGATGTTCGAGCAGGGGCCGACCAAGGCGCTCAAGTCGCATGACCGTGACAGCCGGGTGATCTATTGCTCGAGCTTCTCCAAGACTCTGTCGCCGGGGGTGCGTATCGGCTGGATAGTCGCGGGCAAATACCAGGACGAAATCCAGCGCCTGCAGACGTTCACCACGCACTCAGCCTGCAGCGTCACGCAGATGGCGGTGGCGGCCTACCTGGAGAACGGTGGCTATGACCGTCATCTGCGCTATATCCGTCAGGAGTACCGCAAGAACCTCAGTGCCTTTCAACTGGCGGTGCAGCAGTATTTCCCCGTGGGTACGCAGATGACCCGGCCCAAGGGCGGCTTCATCCTCTGGGTCAGCCTGCCGGCACGGGTCAACACCAAGGATCTGCACGTGCGCGCGCTGCAGCAGGGCATTTCCATCGCGCCAGGGCTGATTTTCAGTAACACCGAGCAGTTCAATCATTGTGTGCGTCTCAACTGCGGCATCCCCTGGAATCGCGAGGCAGAGAGGGCGCTGATGACCCTCGGTATGCTGGCCACGCAGCTGTGCCAGGAAATGGCCACCTGAGGCCGAGCGAAAAAGCGTCAGGCATTAACCCGGATAACGGAGGTGCTGCGTCTACCTGAGCGAAGGTCTCGTGCCATTGTTCAGGAGATGCACCATGTCCGCTTGTTCCTTGTTGCTCGTTCGTCCACTGGTTGTCGGTTTTTCGGCGAGTAGCGTGCTGCTGCTCGCTGCCTGCAGTGCCTCTGGCCCAGGGCCTGAAACCCCAAGTGCACCGCCCTTGCTTGAACGCCTGGCGGTGCCTGCGGCTGCCGAGGCCAGTCACAAGCGCATGGCGCAGATGGCCTACGCGCCGGCTCCCATCGCCGATGTTCTGCCGCCAGGTTATCGCGACGAGCCGCGTGAGCAGTACCAGGCCTATGCCGACAACCCGGTGTTCGTCGTCGCCGAGACGCCGGCGTCTACTTTCAGCATCGATGTCGATACCGGCAGCTACGCCAACGTGCGGCGTTTCCTCAACGACGGGCAACTGCCGCCGAAGGAGGCCGTGCGCCTGGAGGAGCTGGTCAACTACTTTCCCTATGCCTACCCACTGCCGCAAGGCGATGTGCCTTTCGGCGTCAGCACCGAGCTGGCGGTGACGCCATGGAACCCGCAGACGCGCCTGCTGCGCATCGCCATCAAGGCGTCGGATCGCAGCGTGGAGGAGCTGCCGCCGGCCAACCTGGTGTTCCTGGTCGATGTGTCCGGGTCGATGCAGCGCCGAGAGGGGCTGCCGATGGTGCAGGGTACTCTGAAGTTGCTGGTCGATCAGTTGCGCCCGCAGGATCGCGTCTCGCTGGTCACCTATGCCGGTGACAGCCAGGTGGTGCTGGACTCCACACGCGGAAGTGACAAGGCGAAGATCCGTGCGGCCATCGATCAACTGACTGCCAGTGGCTCAACGGCAGGGGAGTCGGGCATCCAGCTGGCCTATCAGCAGGCGAGCAAGCACCTGATCGACGGCGGCATCAATCGCATCCTGCTGGCCACCGATGGTGACTTCAACGTCGGCATCAGTGACTTCGACAGCCTCAAACAACTGGGGGCTGACAAGCGCAAGAGCGGCGTCTCGCTGACCACCCTGGGTTTCGGCGTGGACAACTACAACGAGCGCCTGATGGAGCAACTGGCCGACGCCGGTAACGGCAATTACGCCTACATCGACAACCTGCGCGAGGCGCGCAAGGTGCTGGTGGATCAGCTCGGCTCGACCCTGGCCACTGTGGCCAGCGATGTGAAGCTGCAACTGGAGTTCAACCCGAGCGAGGTCAGCGAGTACCGTTTGCTGGGCTACGAAAACCGCGCGCTCAAGCGCGAGGACTTCAGCAATGACAAGGTCGATGCCGGTGACATTGGCGCTGGTCACACGGTCACCGCTCTTTACGAGATCGTCCCGACCGGGGGCAAGGGCTGGCTGGAGCCGCTGCGCTATCAGGCCGCGACTTCGCCAGCGGGCAAGGCGGGCGAACTGGCCTGGCTGCGGATTCGCTACAAGGCGCCGGGGGAGGTGAGCAGTCGACTGCTGGAACGCCCCATCGCGCGTGCCGAGGCCAAGCCGATGAACGCCGCCAGCGAAGATCTGCGCTTCGCCGCTGCGGTCGCGGCCTTCGCCCAGCAGCTCAAGGACGGTCGCTACACGGGCGACTTCGGTCTGGCGCAGAGCATCGAACTGGCGCGCTCGGCCAAGGGTGAGGATCGCTTCGGCCTGCGCGGCGAGTTCATCCAGCTGGCCGAAATCGCCCAGAGCCTGCACACTTCCGGCTCCACACCAGCAAGAGTTCAGCAGTGAACGCACCTCTCACGGATGACGACGCCGCGTTATTGCGGCGTTACCGCCGCGGCGATGCCGCAGCCTTCAACGCGCTGTACCAGCGCCATCGGCTGGGTCTGTTCCGCTTTCTGCTCGGCCTGTGTGGCGATCATGCCCTGGCCGAGGAAGTGTTTCAGGAAACCTGGATGAGCCTGATCCGCAGCCAGAGCGAGCAGCGCGAGGCGGTGCTGTTCAAGACCTGGTTGTACCAGATTGCCCGCAACCGCCTGATCGATCACTGGCGCAAGACGGGCCGTCATCAGGCCGGGCATGACGAATACGACGAAGGCCAGCACGCCCAGGCCGACCCGCGCCCCGGCCCCGAGCAGCAGTGGGGGCTGAGCCGCGATAGCGAACGGCTGCAGGCGGCACTGGCCGACCTGCCGGAAGACCAACGCGAGGTGTTCCTGTTGCGTGCTCATGGCGACCTGGAACTGAACGAGATTGCCGAGTTGACCCGCACGCCGGCCGAGACGGTCAAGAGCCGTCTGCGCTATGCCCTGCAGAAACTGCGCCGGCTGCTGGCCACCGAGGAGTTGTCCGCATGACCCATGAACGAGAGCCGCTGGATCACGAACAGGCGCTGTTGGCGCATTTCCGTGCCCATGGCAGTGGTGAACCCTCGGCCGAGCTGGATGCACGTATCCTGGCGGCGGCCAGTGCGGCTGCCCGTGAAACGAAGCCGGCCCGGATCGACAGCGACAACGCCGGATGGACGCAACGCCTGCACCACTGGCTGTTCGGCACTGGTCGCCAGCGCTGGTCGGTGGCCGTGGCGGGCCTGGCTTGTATCGGGATTGGCGTCAGCCTGACCTGGCGTACGCTGGAGCAGACGCCGGAGGCCTTCGATGCCGTGCCGCCCAGCGTGGCGATGAGCCCCGCCGCGCCAGCACCGGCGCCGATGGCGGCCAAGCGTGCTGCCGAGAGCGAGTCGATGGCGCGTATGGCTGCACCGCAGGAGCGGATGAAGGCCGAGGCGATTGCTCGCCCTGCGCCGCCGGCCGCGACGGCGGATGAAGCAATGAGCAGTGCCACTGCCATCGCGCCGATGGCCGAGCTGGTGATCCAGAGCGAACCACGCGAGGCGTTGCTGCGTCTGCTGGAGCTGCGCAAGGCCAATAAGCAGGAGGAGGCGCAGCGGCTGCTGGAGCAGCTCAAGGCCGATTATCCGCAACTGGATATCGAGGCCGAGCTCGAGCATCTGGCTAAGGAGCCGTCAGCCGAATGAGCTTCCGGGTAAAAGTCGTGTAAGTCGACTTGTCAGGCGCGCCCAGGCGGAGGAGCATGGGCGCGTTACTGATCGAGTTACCCTTGTCCCATGATGCGTAAGTCCATTTTTCTGTTGCTGTGTTTGGGTTGGCTGAGCGCCTGCGAGCGTGCCCCCGAGTCTGTTGCGCAACAGCCTGCACCTGAGCCCGCAGTGGTCGCCGCGCCTGAGCCAGCGCCCGTTGCCGAGGTTGCCAAGCCCAAACCGGTCGAACCTGCGCCGCCTGCCAAGGTGGTCGAAAACAAACCCCTGCCTCCCGCCAAACCGCCCGTCGCCGCCAAGCCCAAGCCTGCTGCGGCACCACAGCCCAAGCCTGCCGAGCCCGAATCGAAGCTGGCGCTGGATCTCAGCGTGCCGCAGGAGCTGTTCGAGCAGGCATTGGAAAGCGAAACCCACGAGGAGCTCTCGCCGGTGTTGCCACCGCTGTTTGGCGAGAAACCCGAAGTCCAGAGCCCGTTCCAGATCAGCGGTCGGCTGATCAGCAACGAGCGAGTGGACGACTACTGGGATTCCATCGAAGGCGCCGAGGTGCAGTTCGAGTTCAAGCAGTAGCTCAAAAGCGATAACGCTGCTGCTCGATGGCCGCATGGGTTTCACGACTCAGCGGCTGGAAGCTGTCTGCGCCGGGCAGGCGTACGTAGATCGGATCATCTACCTGGTTGGGGTCATAGCCGGCCTGTTTCAGATCGGTCTTCTTGTACTTGAAGGTGCCCGTGGTCTCGACTTCGCCGAGTAGGCGCACGAACAGCGGCGCGGCGTAGGCCGGCAGCTCTGCATCCAGGTGAACGGCCAGCGCCGCGCCATCCAGCACGCAACCCGGCGCCAGGCGCAGCGCGGCCATGCCGCAACGGCCATTGGTGCCGGGAATTTCCACGCCATAGACCACCGCATCTTCCACGCCGGGGAAGGCGCCCAGCACGTTTTCCACCTCGGTGGTTGAAACGTTCTCGCCTTTCCAGCGGAAGGTGTCGCCGAGGCGGTCGACGAACTGCGCATGCTTGCAGCCGATGTCGCGCATCAGGTCGCCGGTGTTGAACCAGGCGTCGCCCTTCTTGAACACGTCACGCAGGATCGCCGCCTCGCTCTTGGCAGGGTCGGTGTAGCCATCGAACGGCCACTTGGCGCTGATCTCGCTGATCAGCAGGCCGGCTTCGCCCTTGTTGGCCTTCTGCAGGAAACCATTGTTGCCGCGCACGGGGCAGTCGTGCTCCAGGTCGTAGCGGACAATGGCGTAGGTGGCCGGGGTGTAGCCGACGGTATTGTCGAAGTTGAAGACGTTGGTGAAGCCGATGTTGCCTTCGCTGGAAGCATAGAACTCGGTGATCTGCTCGACGCCGAAACGCTGCTTGAACTCGGCCCAGATCGAGGGGCGCAGGCCATTGCCTATCATGCAGCGCAGGCTGTTGCCTCGTTCTGCCGGATGCTCGGGCTGGTTGAGCAGATAGCGGCACAGTTCGCCGATATAGCCGAAGCAGGTGGCCTGGTAGTGCGCCACGTCGCTCCAGAAGGCACTGGCGGAGAACTTGCGGCGCAGGGCGATGGCCGCGCCGCCGGCCAGGGCTGCGCTCCAGCATACGGTGACGGCGTTGTTGTGGTAGCAGGGCAGGGTGAGGTAGAGCACGTCGCGTTCGTTCAGGGTCAGGCCGGAATGGCCGAAGCCGCCGTAGGCCTTGATCCACTTGCCGTGGCTCATGATCGAGGCCTTGGGCAGGCCGGTGGTGCCGGAGGTGTAGATCAGAAAGCAGGCGTCCTTCATACGCACATGCTGGCTATCCGGCGGGTTGTCCTCGGCCTGGCCGCTGGCGATCTGCAGGAGGTTGAGCCAGACGTCCGGCGCCTGGCCAGGATCACGCAGGCAATCCTGGTCGGCGATCCAGTAGCGGCGCGCCTGCTGGTTGTGCAACTGCGCGGCGATTTCCTCGAAGGCGCCGCGCAGTTCGTCACCGATGACCAGGTAGCCGGGCTTTACCAGGTTGAAGCTATGCGCCAGTACCTTGCCGCGCTGGGTAGTGTTGATCAGGGCGCCGACCGCACCGAGTTTGCTCAGGGCGGCGAGAATTACCAGCAGCTCCAGGCGGTTCTCCAGCATCACCGCGACCACGTCGCCATGGCCGACACCTTCGGCCTTGAACGTCCAGGCCAGGCGGTTGGCCCAGGCGTTGAAGGCGCGATAGCTGAGCTGGCGGTTTTCATCCATCAGCGCCGGACGCTCGGGGTGGCGTTCGGCTGCGCGCTGCAGCGCCCAGGCCAGCGACAGGTTTTTCTCGCGGTTGCGGATGCCGGCGTAGTACAGGCCGCGCAGCATGCGCGGTACGCGCGGCAGGTGTTGCGGCAGGTGGGCCAGGAAGCGGAAGGGCGAAATCAGATCGGCTTGGCTCATGGGGCTCGCACTTGGCTGTTATGAATTGGAGGCGAGCTCTGACTCTAGTCAGCCAGGCGCGTAGCAGCCATGGCTCTGGTGCGCCGAGCGGCGGGCAGATCGGCAAATAGGCACCCTACGGGAGGGCGCTGTAGCCCGGATTGCATCCGGGCTACGAAACTGAGTGGCGGGCAGATCGGCAAATGCGCGGGTCTGCCCAAGCGAAAGAAGGCTGCCCGATTGAAAAATGGCGGGTTGCACCCGCCCTACGGGTCGACGAACAGATCCGGTACCAGGCTGCCACCGGCGGGGTCGAAGCGGTACTGCTCGAAGTCGCTGAGGCCCTGTTCGCGCAGGATATCCTCGTCGATCAGCAGGCGACCGGTGATGCTGCGGCCCTGGCTGGCCAGGATCGCTTGGGCCGCGTCGGCCATGATCGCCGGCGTGCGCGCGCGCTTGAAGGCGTCGCGGCTGCCCAACTCGAACTCGATGGCGGCGGTGGCGATCATGGTCTTTGGCCACAGCGAGTTGACGCTGATGCCGTACTTCTTGAACTCCTCGCTCATGCCCAGGGTGAGCATGCTCATGCCGTATTTGGTGACGGTGTAGGGGCCGTGCTGGGCGAACCACTTGGCGTCGAGGTTGAGCGGTGGGGAGAGGTTGAGGATATGTCCGCCGGCGCTCTTTTTCAGATAGGGCAGGGCCGCCTGGCTGCAGACCATCACCGCGCGGCTGTTGATCTGGTACATCAGGTCGAAGCGCTTGGGTTCGAGCTTCTCCACACCTACCAGCTTGATCGCGCCTGCGTTGTTGACCAGCGCGTCGATGCCGCCGAAATGCTCGGCGGCCTGGGCCATGGCGGCTGCCACGGCCTGTTCGTCGCGCACGTCCAGCTGCAGGGCCAGCGCCTTGCCGCCTGCGGCCTCGACCTCGGCGGCGACGCTGAAGATGGTGCCTTCCAGTTTTGGGTGCGGCTCGGCGCTCTTGGCTGCGATGACGATGTTGGCGCCATCGGCGGCGGCCTTGAGGGCGATCTCGCGGCCGATGCCACGGCTGGCGCCAGTGATGAACAGGGTCTTGCTGGAAAGTGACATGGGCGTGCTCCTTCTTGTTGTTATGGGGCTGTGGTCAAACTTCGGCAGCTTCGATTTCCACCAGCAACTGGCGATTCTTCACCTGGTCGCCCTGGCTTACGCCGACGCGGCGAACGATGCCGTCGACGCCAGCCTTGAGCGGGTGCTCCATCTTCATCGCTTCCAGTACCACCAGCAGTTGCCCCTTGCTCACGCTGGCGCCCTCGGCGATCAGCACGTCTACGATGGCGCCATCCATCGGTGCCTTCACCGCGCCGCTGCTGGCGGCATTCTGCCCACCGGCCGGTTCGTGGGTGACATCGACCAGTTCCAGGTTGCCGTGCTCACCATACAGCCACAGGTGCTCGCCTTCGATGTGGTAGGCCTGGCGGCGGCGCACGCCGTCGAGTTCCAGGGTCAGCCAGCGACCGTCGCTGGCCAGCAGGCGCAGGGATAGCTGTTCTTCGCCCCGACGCACGCAAAGGTGCGCTTGGGCGCCGCTTGCAAGTACGTCCAACTCCACGGCGTGCTTGTGTTCGCCCTGCTTGAGGGCGAAACGCCAGGGCGCGCTGCCGGCGCTGCGCCAGCCGGACAGGCCGGGCTGGTGTGCACGGGCGTCGGCCGAAACCTGGTAGAGCAGGGCGGCGGCCATGGCCAGCTCGGCCAGGCTGGCGGTGTGCGGGTGCAGGCTGGGGTCATCCGCGAAATGCTCGGCGATGAACGCCGTAGTGGCATTGCCGGCGGCGAATTCCGGGTTCTTGAGCAGGTTGGCGAGGAAGCGCTGGTTGCCATTCACACCGAGCAGCACGCACTGCTCGACCGCACGCACCAGCTTGCGCCGGGCCTCGTCGCGGGTTTCGCCGTAGGCGATGACCTTGGCCAGCATCGGGTCGTAGAAAGGGGTGACGGCCTGGCCTTCGACCAGACCGTGGTCGATGCGCACGCCGGCCAGCAGTTCCGGCTCCCAGCGCAGCACCTGACCGGTTTGCGGCAGGAAGCCGGCGGCCGAGTCTTCGGCGTACAGGCGCACTTCCATGGCATGGCCGGTGAGGCGAATGTCGTCCTGCTGCAGCGGCAGGGGCTGGCCTTCGGCTACGCGAATCTGCCAGGCAACCAGATCCTGCCCGGTGATCAGCTCGGTGACCGGGTGCTCGACCTGCAGGCGAGTGTTCATCTCCAGGAAGAAGAACTCGCCGGAGGTATCGAGGAGGAATTCCACGGTGCCTGCGCCGACGTAGTTGACCGAGGCAGCAGCCTTGACCGCCGCTTCACCCATGGCCTTGCGCAGATCGGGCGTCATGACCGGACAGGGCGCCTCCTCGACCACCTTCTGGTGGCGGCGTTGCACCGAGCAGTCGCGTTCGCCCAGGTAGACGATATTGCCGTGCTGGTCGCCGAACACCTGAATCTCCACATGGCGTGGGCGGATCACTGCGCGTTCGAGGATCAGCTCACCGGAGCCGAAGGCGTTCTGCGCCTCCGAGCGGGCGGTGCGGATCTGCCCCAGCAGTTCGGCGGATTCGTGCACCAGACGCATGCCGCGGCCGCCGCCACCGGCGCTGGCCTTGATCATAAGTGGGTAGCCGATGCGTTCGGCTTCGCTGGCCAGGGTGTCATCATCCTGGGCGGCGCCCTCGTAGCCGGGGATGCAGGGCACGCCGGCTTCGAGCATGGCGATCTTGGACAGGCGCTTGCTACCCATCAGGTGGATGGCGTCTACGGTCGGGCCGATAAAGACGATGTTGGCTGCTTCACAGGCGCGGGCGAAATCGGCGTTCTCGGAGAGGAAGCCATAGCCGGGGTGGATGGCGTCTGCACCGGTCTTGCGCGCGGCCTCGATGATGGCGTCGATGCGCAGGTAGGACTGGTTGACCTGGGCCGGGCCGATGCACACGGCTTCGTCGGCGATCTGCACGTGGCGGGCGTCGGTATCGGCCTCGGAGTACACGGCCACGGTGCGGTAGCCGAGTTCGATGGCGGTGCGCATCACTCGGCAGGCGATCTCGCCACGGTTGGCGATCAGGATCTTGTTGAATGCGGGCATCTTTGTGCTCCTGCTGTGCTACCTGGATGGTCTGTTCCGGATGGCATCCGGGTTACGTCAATTCATTCCCTCTCCCCTTGTGGAGAGGGTTAGGGAGAGGGGCGTTTTACTGTGCCCACTTCGGCTTGCGCTTCTGCACGAAGGCCATGGTGCCTTCGACACCCTCTGCGCCGGTCACGGCGGCGGCGAACTGTTCGGCTGCGCGGTCGAGCAGCGGGCCAAGTGCTTCGTGTTCGCTGGCCAGCAGTAGCGCCTTGGTCTGGGCGTTGGCCTGTGGCGCACACTGACGAATTTGCTCCAGGGTCTCGTCCAGGCGCTGTTGCAGGGCAGCTTCATCCTGCTCGCAGTAGTGCACCAGGCCCAGGCGCAGGGCCTCGGCACCGTCGAAGCGGGCGGCGGTCAGGGCCAGGCGGCGGGCCTGGGTCAGGCCGATGCGGTGTACGACGAAGGGGGCGATCTGCGCCGGGAGGATGCCCAGCGTGGTTTCCGGCAAGCCGAACTTGGCGCCGCTGGCGGCGATGGCCACGTCAGACACGCAGGCCAGGCCGAAGCCGCCGCCGAGTACGGCGCCTTCCAGCACGGCCACCAGTACCTGCGGTGCGGTCTGTGCCTCTTCCAGTAGCGCACCGAAGGCGCGGTTCAATTCGCGGTAAGCATCGCCACCTTTGGCGCGGGCGCCGGCCATGTCCTTGATATCGCCGCCGGCGCAGAAATGGCCGCCAGCGCCGCGCAGAACAAGAGCGCGCACGTTCGGGTCATGACGCACGGCCTCCAGCGTGGCGCGCAGTTCGCCGACCATGGCCAGGCTCATGGCGTTGCGACTGTCCGGCCGGTTGAGGGTGACGTGCAGCACGCCACCGACGGAGTTCAGCAGCAGGGTTTCGCAGTGGGGCAGATCGTTCATCGCATAGCCTCGGTGTAGGGCGGGTGAAACCCGCCGCAACGGTTTGAGTGGCGGGTTTCACCCGCACTACGGATTAGCCCTTCTTCTTGCCGGGAAGGATGCCCATCAGCTTGCAGATGATGCCGAGCATGATTTCGTCGGCGCCGCCGCCGATGCTGACCAGGCGCACATCGCGGTAGGCACGCGACACCGGGTTGTCCCACATGAAGCCCATGCCGCCCCAGTACTGCAGGCAGCTGTCGGACACTTCGCGGCCCAGGCGGCCGGCCTTGAGCTTGGCCATCGACGCCAGCTTGGTCACGTCGCGGCCTTTCACGTACTGCTCGGTGGCCTGGTAGACCAGCGCGCGCAGGCATTCGATGTCGGTCTGCAGTTCGGCCAGGCGGAAGTGGATGACCTGGTTGTCGATCAGTGGCTGGCCAAAGGTCTGGCGCTGCTTGCAGTAGTCGATGGTGGTGTCGATGCAGTATTCCAGCCCCTTGATGATGTTGGCGGCGCCGAACAGGCGCTCTTCCTGGAACTGCAGCATCTGCATCATGAACCCGGCGCCTTCGTGGCCGATGCGATAGCGCTGCGGCACGCGCACGTTGTCGAAGAACACCTGGGCGGTCTCGGAGCTGCGCATGCCGAGTTTGTCCAGGTGCGGGCTGACGGTGATGCCGGGGGTCTTCATCGGCACCACGATCAGCGACTTGTTGACGTGCGGCTTGTCGTCGCTGGTGTTGGCCAGCAGGCAGATGAAGTCGGCTGACGGCGAGTTGGTGATCCACATTTTGCTGCCGTTGATTACGTAGTCGTCGCCGTCCTTGCGCGCAGTGGTCTTCAGACCCGCTACGTCAGAGCCGGCGCCGACCTCGGAGACGCCGATGCAGCCGACCATCTCGCCGGTGATGGCCGGACGCAGGAACTCTTCGCGCAGCTCGTCGGAGCCGAAGCGCGCCAGGGCAGGGGTGCACATGTCGGTTTGCACGCCGATGGACATCGGGATGCCGCCGCAATGGATGGTGCCGAACTCTTCGGCGGCGACGATGGAGTAGCTGTAGTCCAGGCCCATGCCGCCGAATTTCTCCGGCTTGGAGATGCCCAGCAGGCCCAGTTCGCCGGCCTTCTTGAAAATGTCGTGGATGGGGAAGCGGCCTTCCTTTTCCCATTCATCGACGTGCGGGTTGATTTCCTTGTCGATGAAGTTACGGACGGTACGGCGGAGTTCTTCGTGCTCTTGAGTGAAGATCATTGTTGTTGTGCTCCGTATCGAATGGGGCTGTAGGGCGGGTGAAACCCGCCGCATGCTTGGCGGGTTTCACCCGCCCTACGTTTAAAATCTCGCGACGCCGAAACGGTTGGATTTCAGAGACCGCAGGTTGGCTTCGGCGCAGATGTCCAGCAAAAAGCCCAGCAGCTTGCGGGTGTCGCGTGGGTCGATCAGGCCGTCGTCCCACAGGCTGGCGGTGCCATAGAGGGCGGTGGATTGGCTGTCGAGTTTCTGCGCAGTGACTTGCTCGAGCATGTCGAGCATTTTCGGATCGGCTTCCTTGCCTTCCTTGGCGTGCTTGTCCTCGGTGACGATGCGCAGCACCTTGCCGGCCTGGGCGCCGCCCATCACGGCGGTGCGGCTGTTGGGCCAGGCGAAGATGAAGCGTGGGTCGAGGCCACGGCCGCACATGGCGTAGTTGCCAGCGCCGTAGGAGCCGCCGACGACGATGGTGAGCTTGGGCACAGTGGCGTTGGCCACGGCCTGGATCATCTTCGAGCCGTGCTTGATCACGCCGTTCTGTTCCGATTCCGTCCCGACCATAAAACCGGTGGTGTTGTGGAAGAACAGGATCGGCGTGTTGCTCTGCTCGCACAGCTGGATGAACTGCGCTGCCTTGGCTGCGCCTTGCGGGGTGATCGGGCCGTTGTTGCCAATGAAGCCGCAGGCCTGGCCTTCGATCTGCAGGTGGCCGCAGACGGTCTGGCTGTCGAACTCGTTCTTGAAGTCGAGGAACTCCGAGCCATCGGCGATGCGCGCGATGATCTCGCGCACGTCGTAGGGCTTCTTGGCGTCGGCCGGCACCAGGCCGAGCAGTTCCTCGGCCGGGTACAGCGGTTCGCGCCAGGTTTTCGCCGGACGTGCCGGCAACTGCTGGTTCCACGGCAGCATGCCAAGGATCTCGCGCGCCAGGCGCACGCCGTCGGCGTCGTTCTCGGCCAGGTACTCGGCGGTGCCGGCAACCTGGGCGTGCATCTCGGCGCCGCCGAGTTGCTCGTCGGTGGCGATCTCGCCAGTGGCGGCTTTCAGCAGAGGTGGGCCGGCGAGGAACATCTTGGCCTTGCCGCGTACCACCACCACGTAGTCCGACAGGCCGGGCTGGTAGGCCCCGCCGGCGGTGCTGGAGCCGTGCACCACGGTAACCTGCGGTAGGCCCATGGCCGACATGCGCGCCTGGTTGGCGAAGCCGCGAGCGCCTTCGACGAAGATGTCGGCGGCGTAGTTGAGGTTGGCGCCGCCGCTCTCGGCCAGGGTCACGACCGGCAGCTTGTTCTCGAAGGCGATCTGCTGCAGGCGCAGCGATTTCTTCAGGCCCGTGGGGGAGATGGTGCCGCCCTTGATCGCGCTGTTGTTGGCGATCACCAGGCAGCGCACGCCGGCTATGTAGCCGATACCGGCGATCAGGCCGCCACCGGCCTGGCTGCCGTCCTTGTCGTCATGCAGCTTGTAACCGGCCAGCGAGGACAGCTCGAGGAACGGCGCGCCGGCGTCGAGCAACAGGTTGATGCGTTCACGCGGCAGCAACTGGCCGCGCTTCTCGAACTTGGCCTTGGCTTCCTGGGCCTTGTCGAGCACCTTTTGTTCGACGTCGCGGAAGGTCGCGATGGCTGCCAGCATGGCTTCGCGGTTCTGCGCGAAGGCTTCGCCATGGACATCGATTTCCGATTGGATCACGGGCATCGCCTTACTCCTGATCTTTCAGTACGTCGGGCACGTAGGCCCGGTGGAAACCGTTGTAGGATTCGCTGTTTTTTGCCTTGCCCAGCGTCCAGGCGCGGGTGCCCTGGCTGGCGGCGCCATCGATGCGGACGGTGTTGCCGCTGATGAAGTTGGCGCCAGGGCTGAGCAGGAAGACGATGGCCGCGGCGACTTCGGACTCGGTGCCGATGCGTTGCAGCGGCACGTGATCCTTGAGGTTGCGGATCATGTTCTTCATCGACTCGGGGTAGGTGTCCATGCCGCTGGAGGCGATCCAGCCTGGCGCTACGGCGTTGACCCGCACACCGGCGTGGCCCCATTCGTAGGCGGCAGTCTTGGTGAAGTTCTCCATGCCGGCGCGTGCGGCGCCGGAGTGGCCCATGCCGGGCATGCCACCCCACATATCGGCGAGCATGTTGACGATGCTGCCGCCGTGCTTGCTCATGCTCTGCAGGAAGACTTCCTTGGCCACCAGAAAGCCGCCCACCAGGTTGGTGCGTACAACCGTCTCGAAGCCTTTCTGGTTGATGCCGATCAGCGGCGCGGGGAACTGGCCGCCGGCGTTGTTGACCAGCTGGTGGATGCGCCCGCGTTCCCTGATCACCGCGCCGACCATGGCCTTCACGGCTTCTTCGTCGCGGATGTCACAGACCTGGAAGCTGGCGCTGCCGCCATCCTCGATGATCTCGGCACAGGTCTTTTCCAGCTTCTCCAGTTTGCGCCCGACCAGCACCACATGGGCGCCCAGGTGGGCCAGTTCGTGGGCCACGCAGCGACCGATGCCGCTGCCACCACCGGTGACCAGGATGGTCTGTTCATTGAACAGGCCCGGTTTGAATACGGAGTCGTAGCTCATTGTTCTTGTTGTCCTGAGTGATTGCGGTGCGCGTGGCGCGCTACGAGACGGTTGCAGTGTTCAGGCTGTCGGCCAGTGCCTTGGGCACCGGCACCGGGAACTCCAGCAACTGCTGGGCGAAGGCCTTGCCCTGCGGGTCGATGCGCAGGCTGGCGACGCCGCCACCGCCCAGCGCGTTCTCCAGCAGGAAGTTGAGGCTGTGGCTGCCCGGCAGGTACCAGCGGCTGACGCGGCCCTGTTCGGCGTCCAGGGTATGCGCCATCCAGTTGGCCACGGCTTCGGGCGTCAGCGCAGCGGCTATCCATGCCAGGTATTCGGGCTTTCTGGCCATCACGCCGATGTTGCTGTGGTTGCCCTTGTCGCCGGAGCGGGCCACGGCCAGGCGGATCAGCGGCACGGTAGCGTCGGCTTCACCCATTGCTACGGGCAGAGCAGCTGGCGCACGGAGTTGGGCTGGGTCGAAGGCATCGATCTGAGGCAGGGCGACCGGCTGGCGCTCGCCGTCGATCTCGACGCTGAGGGCGCAGGCACTCTTGTCCACCAGGAAGCTGAACAGGCGGATCACCGGGTAGACGGTGGGGCGGCCGCCGACGATGCCGGTCAGGCCCGGCGCCATACCGGTGGCAGCCTGGGCGATCTCGCGGGAGAAGAGGATCAGCGCCTCCTTCTTGGCATGCCGTGCGGCAATCTTCACCACCACTTCACGGCTGTATTTGCGGTGAGCATGGGCGCCATAGGTGGCTTCGCTGCCGAGCAGCTCGACGCTGACTTCCTGGTAACGGCCCCAGCCGCGCTCGGCGAACAGCTCTTCGGTCTTGTTGATGATCGCCTGGGCGACGCGCTCGGCCTTGGCCACGGCATCGATACCGGCCAGCAGGAAGCTGGCGGTGCAGCGGAAACCGTCCGGGTGGGTGGCGCTGACCTTGTACTGGTCGGTGGGCGGCAGGCCGCGTGCGCCTTGAAGCTGCACGCGGTTGTCGCCGACCTGGCTCAGCTCGACCTGGGTGAAGTCGCAGATCACGTCTGGCAGCAGATAAGCGCGCGGATCGCCGATCTCGTAGAGCATCTGCTCGCCAACGGTAAAAGGCGTGACCAAGCCGCCGGAACCATCCGGCTTGGTCACGACGAAACGGCCATCGTCCTCGACTTCGACGATGGGGAAACCGATGTGCTCGTAATCCGGCACGTCGCGCCAGTCGGTGAAGTTGCCACCGGTGCACTGCGCGCCGCATTCGATGATGTGCCCGGCCAGCGCGGCCTGGGCCAGCTTGTCGTAGTCGTTCCAGGCCCAGCCGAACTCGTGCACCAGAGCGGCGCTGACTACGGCGCTGTCGACTACGCGGCCGGTGATGACGATGTCGGCGCCCTGTTCCAGCGCAGCTACGATGCCTGGTGCGCCCAGGTAGGCGTTGACCGAGACGCAGAACGGCGGCAGTGGGGCGCCGGTGAACATCTCGCGGGTACCGGCCTTGACCAGCTCACCGAGCTTGGGTTGCAGGTTGTCGCCGTGCAGCACGGCGATCTTCAGGTTCACCCCGGCCTGCTCGCAGGCAGCGCTCAGGGCCGCAGCGCAGGCCATCGGGTTGACCCCACCGGCGTTACTGATGACGCGGGTTTTCTTCGCGGCCAGTTCTCCGAGCAGCGGCGCGAGCACTTCGACGAAGTCACGGGCGTAGCCGTCATCCGGCTTCTTCATGCGGGCGCCGGCCATGATCGACATGGTGATCTCGGCCAGGTAGTCGAATACCAGGTAATCCAGGTCGGCGCCGCGAACCAGTTGAGCGGCAGCGGTGGAGGTGTCGCCCCAGAACGCGGAGGCGCAGCCGATGCGTACGGTTTTGGTCATTGGAATTGGCCCGTCACACATTGAGAAGGTGAGTCGACATTACCAAGCAAGCGCTTGGTTGAAAAGTGGGAAAGAAGGACAAACTGGCCAAAAGTACGGCCAAGCGCTTGCTTGGTTCACTGGGCAAGCATAAATTTCACCAACAACGACAAGCACTTGCTGGCAGATGCTCGAATCTCGGGTCAATGCGAGTGAGGCAAAAATATGGGGAGTAGCCGGCGTGGATGAACAAAATGCCCAGGCGGTGATGCAGGCGCTGGTGGAGAGTGGCCAGGTAACTGATCCGGAGAGCGCCCGAGGCAAGCTGTTGCAGATGGCGGCCCATCTGTTTCGCAGCAAGGGCTACGAGCGCACCACGGTGCGTGACCTGGCCAGTGCCATTGGCATTCAGTCCGGCAGCATCTTTCATCACTTCAAGAGCAAGGAAGAAATCCTCCGTGCAGTGATGGAGGAGACCATCGTCTACAACACGGCACTGATGCGCTCTGCCCTGGCGCAAGCCAGGGACACCCGTGAACGCTTGCTGGCGCTGATTCGTTGCGAACTGCAATCGATCATGGGCGGTACCGGCGAGGCCATGGCGGTGCTGGTGTACGAATGGCGCTCACTGTCGGAGCAAGGGCAGGCGCAGATCCTGGCCTTGCGCGATACCTATGAACAACTCTGGTTGCAGGTGCTGGGGGAAGCGCGCGAGGCGGGCTATTTCAAGGGCGACCCGTTCATCCAGCGGCGCTTCCTTACCGGCGCGCTGAGCTGGACCAATACCTGGTTCCGCCCACAAGGGCCGATGACTCTCGATCAACTGGCCGAAGAAGCGCTCTCGCTGGTCTGCAAGGCATGAAATACGACCTCTGGAATTACTGATCCAGCAGCGATCCAGCACTCAGCGCGCAAGAAAATTCAAGATCTGCCATCTCGGCCGATAAAGCCTTGGCCTGGCCCGAACGGTCAGGTTTTGTGGACAGGGATGGTCGTGGGCACGGCATGTGCTCCGAGTCGACGCTCCTGTTCATTAGGTGATGACGAGGTCGAGTGTGCGCGCGTTCTTCTTATCCATCATGGCCTGTGTAGGGCTGGCGCTGTCTCCCTGGCTGCAGGCTGCGCAGGAAGTGCGCGTGGGCGGCTATGATTTTCCGCCCTATCTGTTTCGCCCGGAATCGGTGCAGCCGCGTGGGCTGGTGGTCGATCTGCTGCCATTACTCAACCGCCTGCAGAGCGACTACCACTTCGTACTGGTGCCGACCTCGGCGAGCCGGCGCTATCGTGACCTCAGCACTGGGCGTTTCGACCTCATGCTGTTCGAGTCCAGCCTGTGGGGCTGGCAGGACACGCCGCACCTGAGTGTTCCCCTGCCCATCGAGGATGCCGAACTCTACGTGGCCCTGGCCGAGCCCGGACGCGAGCAAAGTTACTTCGATGATCTGACGAACAAGCGCATGGCGCTTTATCGCGGCTATCACTACGGCTTTGCCGGTTACAACGCCGATCCGGATTTTCTCGGCAAGCGTTTCGCCGCGCAGATGACCTATTCGCACGACAGCAACCTGCGCATGGTGCTGGTGGGGCGTGCGGACGTGGCGGTCATCACGCGCTCCTATCTGCAGATGTACGCGGCGCGCAATCCGCTCAATGCCGAGCGCCTGTTGATCTCGCAACGCGCCGACCAGGTTTATCAGCATCAGGTGCTGTTGCGACGTGATGGCGTACTCGGCGTGGCGCAGGCGGCCGTTCTGATGAAGCAGTTGCTGAACGATTCAAACGTCAGAAAATTGTTGAAGCACTACTATTTATCAATACATAACAACAGCACTCATACACCATGATCTCAGCTACTCGGTCAGCTTTTTGCGAGCTAGGCTATTGGCCAGCATGGAAAGGATTTTAAGGAGCGGGCATGCGGTATTCGTGGCAGTGGGTTCATTGGTGCTTGGCGTTACTGAGTCTGTTGCTGGTTCGTGAGGTGCTGGCTGCCGAGGTCGTTCACGTAGGCGGGGCACATTTCCCGCCTTACGTGATCAAGGCTGACCTGCGGGAGTCCAGCGGCTTGCTGCCGGAATTGCTCGAGGCACTGAACCGGGAACAGGATGCCTACCGCTTCGTCATGTTGCCGACGGCAATCGTCCGGCGTTTCAGCGATCTGCAGCGTGGCCGTATCGACATGGCCATTTTCGAGAACCCGGCCTGGGGCTGGCAGGGCATCGAGCTGGATGTCGTCGACATGGGGCTCGAAGATGCCGAACTTTTCGTCGCCCATCGTGAGGCGCAGCGTGATCAGCACTATTTCGATCAGTTGCTGGGCAAGCGTCTGGCGCTGTACCGCGGTTATCACTACGGCTTCGCCGGGTTCAACAGCGATCCGGAATACCTGAGCCAGACCTTCAACGCCAACCTCGGCCATTCCCACGACAGCAACCTGCTGATGGTCTTGCGTGGCCGGGCCGATATTGCCCTGGTGACGCGCTCCAACCTCTACGATTTCATGGTGCGCAACCCCGCTTATGAAGATCAATTGCTGATCTCCGAGCGCGTCGATCAGGTCTATCGTCACCACGCACTCATTCGCAAAGGGGCGCCGATCAGTGCCGAGACCTTTGCCGAACTGCTCGAACGCCTGCGCCAGAAGGGCGAGTTGGCACGGATATTCGACCCTTACCAGATCGCCGTCATGCCAGTCGCAGCGGATAGCTCAGCAGCAGAAAGTGAAGCAGATTGACCCCCGCATGCAGCGCGATGGCCCAGCGTAGCTGGCCACTGCGCTGGAAGGCGAGGCCGTAACCGAGCCCGGCCTGCGTGGCCACCAACGCGAATGCCGGGCTGAACGGCAGGTGCGCGGCGCCGAATAGCGCGGCGGTCAGCAGCAGACCTGGCCAGGTGCCCAGACGCGCGATCAAGGCGGGCTGCAACAGCCCACGAAACAGCAATTCCTCGGCGAGTATCGCCACGCCCAGATTGATCGCCAGCCACAGCAGCAGGCCATCCGGCCACTTCGGCTGCCAGGCCACGACGCCGATGAGCCACGCCAGCAGCGGCGTCAGCAGCAGGGTGGTGAGGCCGATCGGTACGGCGCCTCGCCAGTCGCCCCGGGCCGGGGAGGGACGGCTTACCCACCACGCCAGCAACGTCAGCCCGACCAGTGCCTTGTCCCAGGACAGACGCAGGGCATAGGCCGGTGCGTCCGGGCTGATCAGTCGGGGCGGCCACTGCTCGCTCGCGGTGAAACCGGGCAGAAGATGGGCGGCCAGTGCAATGCTGGCAAGCAGCACCAGCGTTCGCCACAAGCCATCGGGCAGCCAGCGTTCGCCCAGCAGCACCAGCGCGATAAATGCAGCGCCGATTGCCAGGCCTGGGTATGCGATGGCGCCGATGGCCAGGCCGAAGCCGAGCCAGAGTGCGGGGATCAGCAGGGCTAAATGTGAGGACAGACGCGCACGGGGCGCGCCGTAGAGATCAGGCGGGTTCAACGCTCACGGGCATCCTTGGCGTCCTGCTCGGCGTTGCGCTCGTGGATGCGCTTGAGCTGCTCCTCGCTCAGCGGTAGCTCCTTCGCCGTGTCGCGCAGGAGCAGCAGGCCGCCGACGATGGAACCCAAGGCCAGGATCAGAATGAGCCAGGCATACCAGGGCATGTTCGATTCCTCCGTTGCTGTAAGGCCCCACCATACCTCGTCGCCTGCGGCTTGTCAGGCGCCTGCCGCGGCCTTTGCGGGCTTACCCGTGGCGTGGCGGCCGTAAGCCTGTCACATGATGGCAACCTGGCACTGTTTGAATGGCGACTTTCCGATCACAGGGAGAGACCGCCCCATGAGCCGTGCCAGCGCTCTGCAGTCCCTGCTCCGACCGGTGACGCCACTGGCGCCGCAGATGAGCATCAGTGAAGTCGCCGATCAATTGCTGACGCCCGAGCACAAGGCGTTCCTGTCGCTGCCGGTGGTGGCGGACGACGGCCAGCCGGTTGGCCTGGTCAGCCGCACGCGCCTGCAGGACATCTTCATGCAGCGTTTCGGCCGCGACCTGCGCGGACGTCATCCGGTCAGCGAGGTGATGAACGATGCACCGCTGATCGTCAGCCTGGAGGCGGATCTGGAGGTAGCAGCCAAGCAGGTCACCGGGCAATTGCAGTACCCGATCACCGAGGACTTCATCCTCGTTGACGAGCAGGGCCGTTACTGCGGCCTGGGCACCGTGCTCGACCTGCTCAAGGCCATGGAAGCGCGCATCGCCCAGCGTAATCGGGTGTTGCGCCAGGCGCTGGTGGATCTCAAGGAATCGCAGGCGCAACTGCTGCAGTCGGAGAAGATGGCCTCGCTGGGGCAGATGGTCGCCGGCGTTGCCCATGAACTGAACACGCCGCTGGGCTACGTGAAGAACAACGTGCAACTGTTGCGCGAGTTGAGCGAGCCGCTGTTCGACCTGGCGGCCGCGCAAGCCCGCCTGGGCCAGTGCCTGAACGACCCAGCGTGCGATGAAACCCGCCTGGGCGAAGCCCTGCAGGCCGCCGAGCAGGCTCGTCAGCAGGCCGCGCCGGAGCTGCTCGCCGAGGATCTGCAGCAGCTTTACGGCGATACCCTGTACGGCCTGGAGCAGATCGCCGAGTTGGTGGTCGGGCTCAAGGACTTTGCCCGCGTCGATCGCGCCATGAGCGAAGAGGTCGACCTCAACGACTGCATCCGCAGCGCCTTGTTGATCGCCCGCAACCACATCAAGGACAAGGCCGAGGTGGTGCAGCAACTCGCCGACTTGCCGCGCATCGCCTGCGCGCCCTCGCAGATCAACCAGGTGCTGCTCAACCTGCTGACCAATGCCGCGCAGGCCATCGATGGCCTGGGGCGCATCCAGATTCGCAGTTGGGCGGACGAGCAGGGCATCCACATCTCGTTGCAGGACAACGGACGCGGCATGCCGCCCGAGGTCATGGCGAAGATCTTCGATCCCTTCTTCACCACCAAGCCGGTCGGCCAGGGCACCGGCCTGGGTTTGTCGATCAGCTACAAGATCGTGCGCGACCACGGCGGGCAGATCCGCGTGGCCTCCGAACCCGGCCGTGGCACGCGCTTTCTCATCAGCCTGCCGCTACCCAACGCCGTTGCCATGAAAAGGAGCGCCTGAGATGACCGCACCCGTTCGAATCCTCTTCGTCGATGACGAGGAACGCATCCTGCGCAGCCTCGCCATGCAGTTCCGCCGGCACTACGAGGTGCTTACCGAGAACGATCCGCACCGCGCCCTGCAGCGTCTGCGCGAGGAGCCCGTGCACGTGCTGGTGAGCGACCAGCGCATGCCGCAGATGACCGGTGCGCAACTGCTGGCCGAGGCGCGCGAGATTGCGCCGAACACCCTGCGCATCCTGCTGACGGGCTACTCCGATCTGGATGCCGCCGTCGATGCGCTGAACGACGGCGGCATCTTCCGTTACCTGACCAAACCCTGGGATCAGCAGGAAATGGCCTTCACCCTGCGCCAGGCAGCCGAGCTGGCGATGCGTCAGGCGCAGCCCGCGCAGATGCCGGACAGCCGCACCTTGTCCGCTCCGCTGACCGTGCTGTCGCTCGATGACGAGGCCGATACCCTGGCGGTGCTCGATGAGTTTTGTGTGGCCGGTGGGCATCGTCTGCTGCGCGCACGCAACCTGGCCGAGGCCATGCTGCAGCTCAATAGCGAGGCGGTGGACATCCTGGTCAGCGACCTGAAACTGGCCGGCGAGGACACCGCGCCATTGCTCAAGACCCTGGCCCAGGCCCATCCGCGCCTGCTCAGCCTGGTGGTCACGCCGTTCCAGGACACCCAGGCGTTGCTGCGCCTGGTCAACGAGGCGCAGATCTTCCGTTACCTGCCCAAGCCGGTGCGCCGAGGCCTGTTCGAGAAGGGGCTCAAGGCCGCTGCCGAGCAGACGCTGATCTGGCGCTCGCAGCCGCAACAGGTGGTCACCCGCCTGGCCGAGGTACCGCGCGATGAGCGCGAGCAGGAGAAGGTCGGCAGCCTGATGGGCATGCTCGGGCGTTTGCGCGAACGTCTGATTGCCTGATAGGCCTGGACCTAGGGTTCTGTTTTGACCCACCCGGTAGGAGCGAGCTCTGCTCGCGAATGCGTTTTCGCGAGCAGAGCTCGCTCCTACAGCATCCCCCAGCATATTTCCTGTACGGCCTTGCCCGCGGCGGGGCTTTCAGTCGCGACCAGCGCCAGCATGCTTTGCGCTACAATGCGCGGCGTTTTTGTCCTGTCCGAGACCTGCCCATGCCTGCCTGCCAGACCCCGATCATCGTTGCCCTCGACTTTCCCAGCTCCGACGCTGCCCTGGCCCTGGCCGACCGGCTCGATCCGGCGCTGTGCCGGGTCAAGGTGGGCAAGGAGCTGTTCACCCGCAGCGGCCCGCAGGTGGTCGAAGCGCTGCAGGCCAAGGGCTTCGAGCTGTTCCTCGATCTGAAATTCCACGACATCCCCAACACCACCGCCATGGCCGTCAAGGCCGCGGCCGAGCTGGGTGTGTGGATGGTCAACGTGCATTGCTCCGGCGGCCTGCGCATGATGGCGGCCTGCCGCAACGAGCTGGACAAGCTGAGTGGCGCCAAACCACTGCTGATCGGTGTGACGGTGCTGACCAGCATGGAGCAGCAGGATCTGGCCGGTATCGGCCTGGACGTGCCGCCGCAGGAGCAGGTGCTGCGCCTGGCCGGTCTGGCGGCCGATGCCGGGCTCGATGGCCTGGTCTGCTCCGCACAGGAAGCTCCGGCGCTCAAGGTCGCCCAGCCGCGCCTGCAACTGGTCACGCCGGGGATTCGTCCGGCTGGCAGCAGTGCCGACGACCAGAAGCGCATCCTCACCCCGCGCCAGGCGCTGGACGCTGGCTCCGACTACCTGGTGATTGGCCGCCCGATCAGCCAGGCTGCCGATCCGGCGCAGGCGTTGGCGGCGGTGGTCGCTGAACTGCAGGGCTGACGCGCGGCGCCATCAATCGGCTGCATGATCGGTCACTCCAACGCCTGATAGTGCTGCTCGCCGTCTGGCTTGCTGGCTAGACTCGTCGCGATCTCCAATCGCTGCGAGGAAGCAGACATGAGCATGACGTTCTCCGGCCAGGTCGCCCTGGTCACGGGTGGTGCCGCCGGCATCGGCCGCGCCACCGCCCAGGCCTTCGCGGCTGAAGGTCTCAAGGTGGTGGTCTCCGATGTCGATGTCACGGGCGGCGAGGGCACCGTCGAGCTGATTCGCGCCGCCGGTGGCGAGGCGCTGTTCGTACGCTGCGACGTGACCCGCGACGCCGAGGTGCAGGCGCTGATGGTGGCGACCGTCGAGGCTTATGGCCGCCTGGATTACGCCTTCAACAATGCCGGTATCGAGATCGAGCAGGGCAAGCTGGCCGACGGCAATGAGGCTGAGTTCGACGCCATCATGGGCGTCAACGTCAAGGGCGTATGGCTGTGCATGAAGCACCAGATTCCGCTGCTGCTGGCGCAGGGTGGTGGTGCCATCGTCAATACCGCCTCGGTAGCCGGCCTTGGCGCCGCGCCGAAGATGAGCATCTACGCCGCTTCCAAACATGCGGTAATCGGCCTGACCAAGTCGGCAGCAGTCGAGTACGCGAAGAAGAAAATCCGCGTCAATGCCGTATGCCCGGCGGTGATCGACACCGACATGTTCCGCCGCGCCCATGAGGCCGACCCGCGCAAGGCCGAGTTCGCCGCCGCGATGCACCCGGTCGGGCGTATCGGCAAGGTGGAGGAAATCGCCGCGGCGGTGCTGTATTTGTGCAGCGATCACGCCGCTTTCACCACCGGTCATGCCTTGGCCGTTGATGGCGGGGCGACGGCGATCTGATTGGCTGACGCTAGAAACGACAAAGGCGCCCAAGGGCGCCTTTGTCGTGTTCGGAGAGGTCAGGCCGCGCGTTTGCCTGCGGTGAGAACCGTCAAGGTCAGCAGGCCGGCGACGATGCCCCAGAAGGCCGAACCGACGCCGAGCAGGGTCATGCCCGAGGCGGTGACGAGAAAGGTCACCAGCGCCGCTTCGCGCTCGTTCGGCTCGCTCATGGCCTGGGTCAGGCCGCCGATGATCGAGGCGAACAGGGCCAGCGCGGCGATGGACAGGATCAACGCTGCCGGCAAGGCGGCAAACAACGCCGCCAGGGTGGCGCCGAAGATGCCGGCGATACCGTAGAACACCCCGCACCAGACCGCAGCGGTGTAGCGCTTGCGCGGATCCTCATGAGCTTCGGGGCCGGCGCAGATCGCCGCGCTGATCGCCGCCATGTGGATGCCGTGGCTGCCGAACGGCGCCATCAATACCGACACCAGGCCGGTGCTGGTTAGCAGCGGCGAGGCCGGTACGTCGTAACCATTGGCGCGCAGCACGGCCATGCCCGGCAGGTTCTGCGAAGCCATGGCAACGATGAACAGCGGGATGCCGATGCTGATGGCGGCCGCCAGCGAGAAGCTCGGCGTAGTCCACTGCGGCGTGGCCAATTCCAGGTGGAAGTCGCTGAAGTTCAGCAGGCCGAACACGCCGGCCAGCACGCTGCCGACGATGAGCGCAGCGAGCACCGCATAGCGCGGCCAAAGGCGCTTGCCGAACAGGTAGGCGAGCAGCATGGCCAGCACCAGCCAGGGCTGCTGCTCGGCAGCGTTGCAGATTTCCAGGCCGATCTTGAACAGCACGCCAGCCAGCAGGGCTGCTGCGATGGAGGCGGGAATGCGGCGCATCAGGCGGTCGAAGGTGCCGGTCAGGCCGATCAGCACGATCAACCCGGAGGCCAGGATATAGGCACCGATGGCCTCGCCGTAGGACACCTGCGGCAGGCTGGTGATCAGCAGCGCCGCACCGGGCGTCGACCAGGCGATCATTACCGGCGCGCGGTAGCGCAGCGACAGCACGATGCAGCACAGCGCCATGCCGATCGACAGTGCCCAGATCCACGAGGAAATCTGCCCGCTGCTCAGCCCGGCGGCCTGGCCGGCCTGGAACATCAGCACCAGCGAGCTGGTGTAGCCGGTGAGCATGGCGATGAAACCGGCCACGACCGACGAGGTGGAGCTATCGCTCAGTGGGCGCAGGCGGGGGAGGGTTGCGTCTTGCATCAGAACAGTCCTGTATCGATGACGATGGGGTACAGCGAGGCGACCAAGAGCAGCGCCATACCGATGTTGAAGGCGCGCAGGGCGCGCGGGTTGTCCAGCCACTTGCGCAGCAGGCTGCCAGCTACCGTCCACAAGCCGACGCTGGGGCAGTTGACCAGGGCGAACAGGGCGGCGATCAGCAGCACGTTGGTGAAGAAGCCTTCGTGCGGGGTGTAAGTGGTGATGGCGCCGATGGCCATGATCCAGGCCTTGGGGTTGACCCACTGGAAGGCCGCGGCCTGGAGGAAGGTGAAGGGCTTGGCGTTTGGTGTGTCGCGCCCCTGCGGTGCGCCGGACTGGGCGATCTTCCAGGCCAGGTAGAGCAGGTAGGTGGCGCCGGCGTAGCGCAGCACCTCATGCAACACGGGCAGGCGCTCGAACAACTGACCCAGGCCCATGCCCACGGCGATCACCAGCACCATGAAGCCCAGGCTGATGCCGAGCATGTGCGGCAGGCTGCGGCGAATGCCAAAGTTCACCCCGGAGGCCAGCAACATCATGTTGTTCGGGCCGGGGGTGATGGAGGTGACGAGGGCGAAGGCGACGAAAGCCAGCAACAGTTCGGCGGTCATGGGGGTTCTCCGTTGAGCGAGCATCAGCCTATTGCCCCGGCCGCCCGCCGTCGCGGTACAGCCATCGGCGTGATGAGCCGTACAGTCTGGCCAATTGTCCTCAGGCTGGTTAGCCTCGGATTTTCTGCCTTGGAGCCGAGCATCATGCAGCCGGACAATCCCTTCAGCGCGCCGCAGGTCGAATTGCTCGATGCGCCCATGCAGCCTGTCTTGACCGGTTGGAGTCGGCGCCAGTTGCAGGTGCTGGCCATGCTGGCGCTGGTGGCGACGCTGGGCAACGCGGTGCTGGTGCTGCTGATGTTCGCCAGTGCCTGGCTCAGCGCTATCGAAGTGGCCGCGCTGACCCGCTACAGCGACTGGATGAGCGCCGTGTTGGTATTGGTCGGCTGTTACCTGCTGATGCGCTTCAAGGCGCTGATCGAGCAGCGCTTCGCCGCCGGCGGCTTGGGTAAACCGGTTTGGCTGCTGGTGGGGCTGAGCCTGATCCTGGGCATGATGGATTTCTGGCTGGGCGCGCGGCTGTTCGAGGGGCTCAATCCCATCACCCTGCTGTATATCGTGCTGCTGGTGCTGATGGGCGGCAGTATGGTTTGGCTGGGGGTTGGGCTGTTGCGCGTGAGCGTGCCGTATCCGTCACTGCGGGTGATGGCCTGGATGAACATCGTCGGCGGCGTTCTGCTGGCCAGCGTGGTATTCATCGTGTTGTCGATGCTGCCCTTGCTGGCCAGCGGCGTGGCGATGGCGCTGGTGTTTCTGCGGGCCGCCCGTGAGTTGGACTGATGCGCGCGATTACTGGCGGCCGCGTGCCAATGCCCGGTTGACCGCCAGCCAGCCGTTCACCGCGTCTTCACCCATCTCGTCGAAGACCCGCTGCAGCAGACGCGCCTGCTCGCGGCGCAGGGCCTGTTCCAGCTTGGCGCCTTCGGGCGTGAAGCCCAGCAGGCGCTTGCGTTTGTCGTCCGCCGCCGCTTCGCTGCGCACCAGATTCATCTCGATCAGTTGTCGCAGCGGCGTGTTCAGCGCCTGCTTGCTCACGCCCAGGTAGCCGAGCAGCTCGGTCATGTTCAGCCCCGGATATTTGGCGATGAAGAACAGAATGCGGTGGTGCACGCGCGACAGGCCGCGCTTGGCCAGCATCTCGTCAGGCTTGGCGGTGAAGGCCTGGTAGCCGAAGAAAAAGGCCTCCATGGCCGCTTGCTGAGCTGCCGCATGCTTGAGCGCTGGCGATCCCTGGCGGCTACCTTGCGGGCCGTCACTGGGCGCCGATAAAAATTTCTCGGGGAAATTTTTTAGGTCAGTCATATTGACGTATCTCTGGGCGGCGGCGTAATTTCGGTCAAGCAGTTTGACTTAATTTTCCGACTTTGGCACCCCAGGACACCCCATGGCCTTCTCCGAACGCATCGCCCGCCTGAAAAGCTCCCTGATCCGTGAAATCCTTGCCGCGGCGCAGCGCCCCGAGGTGATGTCGTTCGCCGGTGGCCTGCCGGCCGAGCCGATGCTGCCGAAGGTGGACTGGGCCGAGATGCCGGCGAGCATGGGCCAATACGGCATGAGCGAGGGTGAGCCGGCGCTGCGCGAGGCCATCGCCGCCGAGGCGCGTGCGTTGGGTGTACCTTGTGAGGCCAGTCAGGTATTGATCGTCAGCGGTTCGCAGCAGACGCTGGATCTGGCCTCCAAGCTGTTCATCGACCCGGGCACCGAAGTATTGCTCGAGGCGCCGACTTACCTGGCCGCATTGCAAGCCTTCCAGCTGTTCGGCGCCGATTGCATCAGCGTGCCGCAGGAGGCCGACGGCCCCGAGCTGGCCGCGCTGCGTCAGCGTCTGGAAAACCACAAGCCGGCCTTCGCCTACCTGATTCCGACCTTCCAGAATCCGTCCGCCACCCGCTACAGCGAGGCCAAGCGCGACGCGGTGGCGGCGCTGCTCGACGAGTTCGGCGTGACCCTGATCGAAGACGAACCGTACCGCGAGCTGGTGTTCGATGCCGGCAGCGCCACACCCATCGTCAACCGCCTTAAGAAGGCCAGCTGGATCTACACCGGCACCGTCTCCAAGACCCTGCTGCCGGGGCTGCGCGTGGGCTACCTGATCGCCACGCCGGATCTGTTCCCGCACCTGCTGCGCCTGAAACAGTCGGCGGATCTGCACACCAACCGTATCGGTCAGTGGCAGGCGCTGCAGTGGCTGGGCAGCGAGCAGTATCGCGGTCACCTGGCCGAGCTGCGCGACTTCTACCGCGTGCGCCGTGACGCCATGCAGAGCGCGCTGGTGGAGCACTTCGGCGAGCTGGCCACCTGGGAAATCCCGCAGGGCGGCCTGTTCTTCTGGCTGACCCTCAAACAGCCGCTGGATACCCGTACGCTGCTGGATGCGGCGCTGGCGCAGAACGTCGCCTTCATGCCGGGCGAGCCGTTCTTCATCGACCCGGACGCCAACCCCGGCCATCTGCGCCTGAACTTCAGTCACGTGGCGCCGGAGCGCCTGGGCGAGGGGCTGCGCCGCCTGGCGGCGGTGATCCGCGAAGCGCAGGGTGCGTGATTGATTGGTTTATGTAGGAGCGGCTGGGCGGCATTGCCTTTCAGCCGCGTTTTTCGCGGATAAATCCGCTCCTGCCAAAACAGGGGATTGGCGGCGAACTGGCCGCGAGGATTGATAGGGAGGGCAACGCGATGTTCAAGGTCTACGGCGATTACCGTTCGGGCAACTGCTACAAGGTCAAGCTGATGCTGCATCTGCTGGGCAAGGAGTACCAGTGGATTGCCATCGATATTCTCAAGGGCGAGACGCAGAGCGAAGCCTTCCTGGCGAAGAATCCCAACGGCAAGATTCCGGTGTTGGAGCTGGAAGACGGCACCTGCCTGTGGGAGTCCAACGCCATCCTCAATTTCCTCGCCGATGGCAGCGAGTTCCTGCCCAGTGAGCCGCGTCTGCGCACCCAGGTGCTGCAGTGGCAGTTCTTCGAGCAATACAGCCACGAGCCCTATGTGGCGGTGGCGCGCTTCATCCAGCTCTATCTGGGTATGCCGGACGCGCGTCGTGAAGAACATGCACGTTGCGTGGTCGGTGGTTACAAAGCGCTGAAGGTGATGGAGAAGCAACTGGAGCGCACGCCCTATCTGGTCGGCGAGCAATACTCGATTGCCGATATCGCCCTATACGCCTATACCCATGTCGCGGACGAGGGCGGTTTCAGCCTCGAGGCCTTTCCGGCCATTCGCGCCTGGCTCGAGCGGGTCGCCAGCCATCCACGGCATGTGACCATGCTCGGTTGATGACACGTCCGGCACGGTTCTCAATAAGTTGCTGAACGGGCTTGGAGAGAACCGTGGCTGGCGTGATAATCCTCGCCACCTTCGTACGTTGTCGATATCGCCCATGCGCAACCGGCTGCATACCGCGCTGCTTCTCTTGCTGATCCTGGTTCTGCCGATGCAGGCCCAGGTGGCGCTTGGCATGCCGCAAGCTCCGGCAACTCACGCTGAGTGTTCCATGCGTATGGATCACGGGGGCATGGCCAAGCAAGTGCAGGGCGCCAGTCACCCCCATTTCAAGCCAGGTACCTGCAGCCTCTGTGCGCTCTGCGTGAGCGCTATGGCCCTGGCTCAGCCATTAGTCCCGCCGCGCGATGGCGTTGGCCTGGCACCGGCATCGATGGCCAGCCCGCGCTTGTCCGGGGTGATCCTCGATACGCCCGAGCGTCCTCCACGGCACTTGTCGTTCTGATCGATTCCTGACTTTCAGCGTGCCGCAGCTAACTTGCGGCTGCTGCGCACCGGCGTGCCGGCGGCACCCGGATCACACGATTGGAGACAACATCCTGATGCGACACATCATCGTTTTTCCTGCTTTGTTCATGAGCGGACTGCTTATCAGCGGCCAGGTTTTCGCCCAGGCCGGAGGTCACGAAGACCATGGCTCGATGCACATGCAGCACGAGCCGGCTGCGGAGCAAAAGCCCTGGGGCATCGCCGGGCGTGCCGACCAGGTGGATCGCACCATCGAGATTCGCATGGACGATCGCATGCGCTTCACCCCCGAGACTGTGCAGATCAAGCAGGGCGAAACCATTCGTTTCGTCCACCACAACGACGGCAAGCTGATGCATGAGTTCGTGCTCGGTACCCGGCAGACCCTGGATGAACATGCCGAGGCCATGCTCAAGCAATCCGGAATGATGCACGGTGAGGCCTACATGGCTCATATCGAGCCGGCGCAGCAAGGGGAGATGATCTGGACGTTCAACCGGGCGGGGCGCTTCGAGTTCGCCTGCCTGATCGCAGGTCATTACCAGGCCGGGATGCGCGGTAGCGTCGAAGTCCTGGCTCAGTGAGGCGCTGAGCGCGGAGGGATGGCCGCGATCCTGAAATGATCGCGGCCAGACTGGGGTTTGTACGAGAAGTCGTCGAGCGAAGGTCAGGCGATACCGATGGCGGCCCCGCAAAAACGGGTGAGGAACGGACTGGGCTCGCATTCGAGTTTACGAGCTGTAAATGAGCATTCCGAACCCGTTTTTAACGAAGCATCACCGAGCGCAGGCACTTTTCGTACAAAGCCTAGCAATCAGTTCAGGCTGTCGCTCAGAGCCTTGGCCGGCACCAGCTTGATCACCTTCTTGGCGGCGATCTCGATGCTCTTGCCGGTCTGCGGGTTGCGGCCGGTACGGGCCGGGCGCTCGCTCACCTTCAGCTTGCCGATGCCCGGCAGGGTGATTTCACCGTCGTTTTCCAGTGCGTCGCCGACGATCTCGCCCAACTGATCGATCAGGCTGCGCACGCTGGCTTTGGGCAGGGAAACGGCTTCGGCCAGGTCGCTGATCAGTTGGTCTTTGGTGATTGCCATGATGTAACTCCGTATGCAGGTGAGGGGTTCGGCGCGCTCGAAGCGAAGGTGCGACCGAAAACGCCGGGAAAGCTAGCACAAAGGCCGTGGTTCGGGAGAGCGAGCAGCGCTCTTTCCGATAGGGCTTAGTGTCGCACCGAGGCGCGTGGTTCCAGCCGCGGGATAAAAATGCCCCGACATCCAGGGGAGGGCTTAACAAAGGGCTAAGCATTCACGCCTAGGATCGCAGCCAGGCACAACGAAAGTTTGCCAACCTCGACTATGCTTTTTGTTATCTGATTGATATCGGAGTGCAATCATGCTGCGCACCTTCGCTGACCTAGGCTTCCGCTGGAAAATAGCTCTACCTATTCTGCTTCTGGCGGCCCTGCTGGTGGCTATGGGTGTGCTTGGCATACGGGGTATCACCCAGGTAGCCGAGTCCACCACGACCCTGACCAATCGCCATTTGCCAGGCATCAGCCTGCTGCTCAATGCCGATCGGGATCTGTACCAGGCATTCGTCGCCGAGCGCAGCCTGCTCGATGAGGGGGCTAGCGATCACGTCAACGATCTGCTGGCGGCCCATACCGAGAACCTGCAGCAGGCCTATGACCGTGTACACAAGTTCGCTGCCATGCAGCCGGGCAGCGAAGCCATGGGGCTGGTAGCCGATTTCGACCGGGGCTTCGTCTTGTGGAAGGCCACCTCGCTGAAGGTTCTGCAGCTCAGCTCATCTGATCCTGACGCGGCCAGTCGCCTCAGCTTCGGCGACAGCGAGACGCAGTTCGACTCCATGCGCGAGGTCATCAATAAACTGGGCGAGCTGGAAGACAGTGCGGCCAACGCCGTCGGTACCGCAGCGATCGCCCATGGTGAGGATCTGACCTGGCAACAAAGCCTGGTCATCGCCTTTGGCCTGGCCGTGTGCCTGTTGCTGGTGGTGGGCTTCCCGCTGCTGGTGACCCGGCCGCTGCACAACCTGCTGCATCGTATCGAGCAGATCGCCGATGGTGACGGTGATCTGCGTGTGCGTCTCGATGTGCTGTCCAAGGACGAGTTGGGCCAGCTCAGCCAGGCCTTCAACCGCTTCCTCGACAAGTTGCAACCGCTGATCAAGGAAGTGGGACGTGTGACCGACGAAGTCGCCGATTCGGCGAAGAACCTCGCCGGTCTGGCAGCTGCCAATGATCGACTGATCAGCAGCGAGCACGCTGCGGTCGACCAGGTCAGCACGGCCGCGACGGAAATGAGTGCGGCGGTTCACGAGGTCGCGCGCAATGCCCAGAACGCGGCCGACGCCGCGCGCAATGCCGAGCAACAGTCCCGTGAAGGCGCCCAGGTGGTTGGCGCGACCATCAGCTCCATCCGCCAGTTGGCTCAGGAGGTGGAAAGCGCGTCTTCGACCATCCAGACCCTGGAGCAGGAAGCTGCGAGTATCGGTGCCGTACTGGCCGTGATCAAGGGCATTGCCGAGCAGACCAACCTGCTGGCGCTCAACGCGGCCATCGAGGCGGCGCGCGCTGGCGAGCAGGGGCGCGGTTTCGCCGTGGTGGCCGATGAGGTGAGGGCGCTGGCCGCTCGCACCCAGGAGTCCACCAAGGACATTCAGGGCATGATCGAACGCCTGCAGATCGGCGTGCAGAACGCGGTCAAAGCGACCCACACCGGCAGCGAGCGGGCACGGCAGAGTGTCGAACAGGCCGCCGGGGTCGATCAGGCCCTGAGCATGACCGGGGACTCGGTGCAGCGCATCAATGACATGGCGGCGCAGATCGCCACCGCCTGTGAAGAACAGAGCAGCGTCACCGAAGAAATCGCGCGCAACATCAGCGATATCCGCGATCTCTCCAACGAGGCCGCGCAAACCTCCGAGCACAGCACCGTGGCCAGCCGTCACCTGTCGGAGCTGTCCCATGGGCTGGCTCAACTGGTGGGGCGTTTCCGCGTCTGAGGAAGCCACCTCTCGCATCTAAGTGCTTGAGGCGGTTGTAAGTTTGCATTTAGTCGTTACAATGGCGCGGCCCGTCGCAATGACGGGCTTCGTTATGGTGGGCCCTGCCGGTCCCCTCGCAACGATTACCCGTGAACCTGGTCAGGCCCGGAAGGGAGCAGCCACAGCGGGAACATCGTGTGCCGGGGTGTGGCTGGCAGGGTTCGCCTCCATCTTGTTACTCCCCAGACTCTTGTATCGCCGCTGAATGCCATGGCGCGTCGGTCGCTGTGTGCCTGCAATATTCTGCCTCTGTCAAACGAAAACGCCCGCCAGGCGTGAGCCATGGCGGGCGTCGGTGTTGCGTGTGACGGTGATCAGCGGAACGCCGGCACCACGTGCTCGATGAACAGTTCCAGCGACTTCTTCTTCTCGGCGTAGGGCAGGCTGTTGTCGGCCCAGAAGCTGAATTCGTCGACGCCCAGTTCCTGGTAGTGGCGGATACGCGCGATGATTTCTTCTGGCGTGCCGATCATGGTGTTCTTGCGGATGCTCTCCAGCTCGAACTCCGGGCGCTCCTTGAATTTCTCTTCCGGGCTCGGCGCCAGCAGGCCGTTGACGGGCGTCTGCTTGTTGCCGAACCAGGCGTCGAAGGTGCGGTAGAAGCGCGAGATGGCTTCGGCGCCGATTTTCCAGCCATCCGGGTCGTCCGCCGTGTGCACGTGGGTGTGGCGCAGCACCATCAGTTGCGGGCGCGGCACGTGCGGATTGTTGGCCAGGGCATTTTCGAACTTGTTCTTAAGATCCACGACTTCTTCGTCGCCTTTCATCAGCGGCGTGACCATGACGTTGCAACCATTGGCCACGGCGAAGTTGTGCGAGTCCGGGTCGCGTGCGGCGATCCACATCGGTGGAGTAGGTTGCTGCAGCGGACGAGGCGAGGAGGTGGAGGTGGGGAACTTCCAGATCTCGCCTTCGTGGGCGACATCGCCCTGCCACAGGGCCTTGACCACCGGCACCATCTCGCGCAGGTACTTGCCGCCGTCGGTGGCGGGCATGCCGTTCATCATGCGGTCGAATTCGTACTGGTAGGCGCCGCGGGCCAGGCCGACTTCCATGCGCCCGTTGCTGATCACGTCGAGCAGGGCGCATTCACCGGCCACGCGGATGGGGTGCCAGAACGGCGCGATGATGGTGCCGGCGCCGAGGCGGATGGTGGTGGTGCGGGCGGCCAGGTAGGCCAGCAGCGGCATGGGGCTGGGGGAGATGGTGTACTCCATGGCGTGGTGTTCGCCGATCCACACGGTGGAGAAGCCGCCGGCCTCGGCCATGAGCGTCAGTTCGGTGAGCTCATCGAAGAGCTGGCGATGGCCAACCTGCTCGTCGTAGCGCTCCATGTGAACGAACAAAGAGAATTTCATGCTGCTGTCCTCAAGTCTGTTGGGTCGTGTTCGACCGGCTGGTGGGAAGCGTGCGCTGCGCTTCTCGATGGGTGACTCCGCTGTCGGGTTCAGGCGCTATGCAAGGCGGCGCGGATCGCTATATATTGGTATACCATAATACGGAATATCTGCAAGGGTTCCGATTGCTCCTAAACACAAAGGACAGCTCATGAGCATCAAGCACAAACTGGTGATGACGTTTGCGGCCATCGCCAGCCTTCCAGTGATTCTGGTCGCGATTCTGGTGGTGGTGAATCTGCGCCAGGCAGCCAGCGAGGATTTCATAGACAGCAGCGGACGCGAGATTCGGCAGGTGGAAAATGCCATGCGCCTGTTCTTCGAAAGTATCGAGCAGAACGTCGATTATCTGGCCAAGCATCCGCAACTGGCGGGTATCGACGCAGGCGTCAAACGCTACATCTCTGCCGATGCCGCCAGCCAGCCGGAAGGCGAGCAGGATCGTGCCCTGTTCGACTTGTTCGCCGGGTTCGCAGCAAGCCATCCGGCCTATGCCTATGTATCGCTGGGTACCAGTGAGGGCGGCTACGTGTTCTGGCCGGGTGATCCGAACCTGAGCAACTATGATCCGCGCACGCGTCCCTGGTACCAGCGGGCGATGGCTCAGCCGGACAAGACTTTGCGCACCGAAGCCTACTACTGGGCGGCCGACGACGTGGTGCTGGTCAGCACCGTACGCAGCTTCGCCAATCGTCTGGGGCAGCAGGGCGGGGTGGTGAACATCGACGTTTCCCTGCGTCAGCTCACCGATATCGTCAAGCAGATCAAGCTCGGCGACAGTGGCTATCTGATGCTGATGGAGCGCAATGGCACTGTGCTGGTCGATCCAAGCCAGCCCGAGCACAACTTCAAGGCGCTGAAGGATCTCGGCCCCGGTTATGCCGAGCTGGCGGCTACGCGCAGCGGCGCGGTCGAGCTGAACCTCGATGGCGAAGCGTACATGGCCAACGTCTATTCCTCGGACAAGCTGGGCTGGCAGTTCGTCGGCCTGATCAAGAAGAGCGAGGTGATGGCTGGCGCGACACGCATGACCTGGATCATCGTCTCCCTGGCTGCCATCGTGGCGCTGGCCTTCGCCGCTCTGGGCGCGCTGTTCGCCGGCATGATCGTGCGGCCGATCCAGGCGGTGACCAGTGGCCTGGAAGGTATCGCCCAGGGCGAGGGTGATCTGACCAAGGAGCTGGCCGTACGCGGCCGTGATGAAACCGCGCAGCTGGCGGGCTGGTTCAATCAGTTCCTTTCCGCCATTCGCGACATGATCCTCAGCATCGGCCATGCGGCAGGGAGCATCCACAGCAGTTCGAGCAGCTCTGCCGGCGTCGCCCAGGAACTGGAAGATGTGGCCGCCCGCCAGCGCGAGGCGGTGGACATGGTCTCGACCGCCTTCCACGAGATGGTCATGACTGCCAACGAGGTGGCGCGCGCCTGTTCCGAGGCCGCCGGCTCGGCCGATGCCGGCCAGCGCCAGGCGCATGCCGGCCAGCAGCAGATCCAGACCTCGGCCGACAGCGTCACCCGCCTGAGCGACGAGATCGCCCGTTCGGTGGAGTCGATGCAGCAACTGCAGCAGGACAGCGATTCGATCCAGTCGATCCTCGGCACCATTCGCTCGATTGCCGAGCAGACCAACCTGCTGGCGCTCAATGCTGCCATTGAGGCGGCACGTGCCGGCGAGCAGGGGCGTGGCTTCGCCGTGGTGGCCGACGAGGTGCGGGCGCTGGCCAAGCGTTCTTCCGATGCCACCGAGGAGATCGATGGCCTGCTCGGCAACCTGGCCCGACGCACACAGGACACCGCGCGGCAGATGCACGCCAGCCTCGACGTGTCGCGCCAGACCGTGAACGCCATCGGTGAGGCGCGCTCGAGCTTCGAGATGATCCGCGATGCGGTGGACAACATCCGTGACATGAGCACGCAGATCGCCACCGCTGCCGAGGAGCAGCACCAGGTGGCCGAGGACATCAACCGCCACATCAGCCAGATCCACAGCGATTCGCAGCAGGTGGCCGAACTGGCCAGCGCGACCAGCAACGATGCGAAGACCCTGACAGCGCTATCGGATGAGTTGAATGGCCTCGTGCGTCGCTTCAAGACCTGACCGGGGCCATCGGCGGCGCCGCTTGGAGATGCGGCGTTAGAGCTTGAGCAGTCGTGGTGCCGGCTGGCCGGTCTGCATTGCGGCGAAGAGCTCCGCGCGTGCCGTGTCGAAGCGCTCCCACAGGGCGTTATCCGCCAGGGATGGCAGGGTGACCGATTCGCCCATGTCGAAACCGGCCATTGCCGCATCGACGAGGTGTTCGGTTGCCATTACCGCTTCTTTCGGCAGCGTGGCCAAGGGCACCCCTGCGGCATCCCAAAGATCGGTGGCCGTGGCGGCAGGCAATACCACTTGCACCCGAACCCCCGTGTTGGCCAGTTCCTGCTGCAGACCACGACTGAAATTGAGCACGAAACCCTTGGTGCCGCTGTATACGGCGCTTATCGGCAGCGCATGCAGCGACAAGGCCGAGGCAATATTGATGATCACCCCCTCGTTACGTGCTTTGAACGCTGGCAGCACCGCATGCGTCAGGCGCGTCAGTGCAGTGATATTCAAGGCGATCTGCGCCAATGAATCCTGCGGCGACACCTCGGCGACTGGGTTGAGCCTGGCGATCCCGGCGTTGTTCACCAGTACGGCGATGGCTGGGTCTTCGGCGAGCGTGGTGGCCAGTGCGGTCAGGTCGGCTTCGTTCTCGAGATCGGCGACTCGTGTCGCAGCCTTGATGGCGAAGGTCTGCTCCAGCTGGGTGGCAAGGCTGTGCAAGCGCTCACCACGCCGGGCAACGAGCAACAGGTCATAGCCGCGCTGGGCGAGACGAGCCGCATAAATGGCACCGATGCCGGATGATGCACCGGTTACCACGGCGATTTTTCCAGAAATGCTCATGGGTCTTTCCTCTATGTACGGATGGGGGCTCAACGCATGCTGACGACTACCTTGCCTTTGGCATGCCCCTGGGCGAGGTAGTCGAGCGCCTCTTTTGCCTGTTCGAAGGTGAATACCTTGTCGATCACTGGCCGAATACGCTGTGCTTCGAGAAGTTGGCCAAGCTGCGCGAGCTGGTGGCCATCGGGGCGCACGAAGAGGAACGAGTAGGAAGCGCCCTGTCGGTTCGCAAGACGCCTGATCTTGCGGCTCATCAGCCCAAATACGCCTCTCAGGACAAGGTTCAGCCCTCTTGCACGCGCGAATGCTGCGTCCAGCGGGCCAATCAGCGAAACGATCTTGGCGCCCGGTTTGAGGATGGCCATGGCTTTTTCCAGCGCATCGCCCCTGACGGTGCCAAGTACGGCGTCATAGCCGTGTAGCATCTCTTCGAATGCCTGTTTCTTGTAGTCGACTACTTCGTCTGCCCCCAGGCTACGCACCAGCTCGATATTGCCGGTGCTGACGGTGGTGCCCACCCGGGCTCCCAGGTGCTTGGCCAACTGGATGGCAAATGTGCCGATTCCACCGGAGCCGGCGGGGATGAAGACTTTTTGCCCGGCCTGCAGGCGAGCGCGCTCATTCAGCGCTTGCCATGAGGTAAGCCCGACCATCGGGATCGATGCAGCTTGCACGAAGTCCAGGTTGGCTGGTTTCAGGGCGGCTGCATGCTCCGGGACGACGGCAAATTCGGCCAGCGAGCCCCGGCCTAGATCGAACAGGCTGGCAAACACGGCATCGCCCGGCTTGAAGCGCGTGACCTGACTGCCGACCGCGACCACCACTCCGGCCAGGTCACTACCCAGCGTGGCTGGAAATTGAAAGGACAGGATCGGCTTGAACATACCCGTCATGACCATATTGTCGATCGGGTTCAGGCCGGCGGCATGCACCTCGACCAAGAGTTCGTCGGCCTTGAGGGTAGGGCGAGGAAGATCACTGAAACCGATCTCGGGCGATTTGCCGTAGCGCTTGAAGGTAAGGGCTTTCATGGTGTGAGGCTTCGTCTCTGACTGGGCATGTTTACCGGCTCGGATCAGTCGGCCAGGAATTTCAGTACCGCAGGCACAAAGGCGCGGTGGTACTGAAAGATTCCGCCATGCCCCGAGTTGGGGAAAAGCGTGACGTGGGCATTCGGCAGCCGCCGAGCCATCTCGACCGAGAGCTGGCTGTCGACCATCAGGTCGTTGTCGCCGTTTGCCAGGAGCACCGGCTGCTCGATGTCAGAAAGATCGTCAGGGTCGCTCAAACCCCAATGGCGGATCGCCTTGAGCTGGGCGAGACGCGCCTGCAACGAGATCGTCTTGTCTCGATCTTTGCTACGTTCTGCGAGCCGGGCGAAGTAATCCTGTGCGGCGCGCTTGCCATCGCTCGTGCGTGGGAAGAACAGGAAGTTCCTCGCGTCGCTCCAGGTCAGGGCCGCCTTGAGATAGGCCAACACTGCGACCTTGGTGACCTTGTCGATGCCGCCACCGCCGCGCGGCCCCGTTCCCGTCAGTACCAGGCGACGAATCAGGCCAGGCGCCTGCAGGGCCATGCTCTGTGCCACGCCACCGCCCATCGAGAAGCCGAGCAGATCGACCTGCTCGAGCTTCATGGCGCGGATGAAGGCGATGGCATCGCGGGCCATCTCGTCGATGTTGGCTGGCACCAAACCTTGCGATGCCCCCACTCCGCGATTGTCGAAGGCGATCACCTGGCGTTGCGCAGCGATACCGTCGATCAGCCTTGGATCCCAGTCATCGAGCGTAGCCATCAGGTGATGCAGAAAGACCACTGGCACAGTGGAGTCAGGCCCGAGTTGTCGATAAGCAAAAGCTGTCCCGTCGACATCGAGCATGCGGGTCGGGACATCCTTCCATTGCCAGGTAGCGCTCGGGCTGGGCGCCTTGGTTGTAGTGTGGAGTGAAGAGACAGCGGCTGAGGGTGCGATATCTGAGGTGTTGGGAGGCATCAATGAAATCCCCACGCGGATGGATTGCTCGTCGGCGAGCTGTTAGTATCAATTTGATACGGACAATACATTCAACCTGAAAAGAAGTCACTATCAAAATAGTATGGACAGTGAAAAAGAATGCGATGACCCATGCCCGATCGCACGAACCCTGGCTGTAGCGGGGGATGCCTGGAGCATATTGATCCTGCGGGACGCCCATGCTGGCCTCTCGCGCTTCGATCAATTGCGTAAGAGTCTGGGCATTGCCCCGACGATGCTGACGCGCCGGCTCGCGGCGCTGACTGAAGAGGGATTGCTGGAGAAGCGGCGCTACTCTGAGCATCCGCCGCGGGAGGAATATCTATTGACCGCGGCGGGGCGCGACTTCCTGCCGGTGTTGTTCATGATTGGCGCGTGGGGTCGGCAGCATCGCGGAGGCGGCAAGCTGACGCGTTTCCTCGATGCCGAAACCGGCACGGAAATTCAGGCGATCGCTGTGGACGAGGTCACGGGGGCCAAGATAGGCACTCGGCCCATGCGTATGGTCGCGCCTGGAGAGGGCTGACCGGTCAAACCCGTAGATCGTCTGTGCTCTGGCGCTTGTTCAGGCCAGCGCTAGCGAGTTCTGCGGGTGTGAGTGATGGCGCGTGATCAGGCCAAGGCCGCCAGCGCGCCCATCTTGCCGCGGCAATAGACCATCGGTGCCGGGCTCTGCTCGGGGACGATCAGATTCTTCACCGCGCCGACCAGAATGGCGTGGTCTCCACCCTCGTACTCGCGCCACAGCTCGCATTCGATGATCGCCGTGGCACCTGGCAGCAACGGATTGCCCAGTTCGCTCAAGCTCCATTCGATACCCTGTGCCTTGTCCTTGCCCTTCTTGGCAAAGGCGTAGGCCTCGTGCTGCTGCCCGGCAGAGAGCAGGTGAATGGCGAAACGCTTGTTGCGGATCAGCACCGGGTAGGAATCGGAGCTGTAGTTGGGGCAGAACAGCACCAGGGCTGGATCCAGCGACAGCGAACTGAAGGCGCTGGCGGTCAGGCCTACGACCTGGCCTTCGTCATCGAGGGTGGTGATGACGGTGACGCCAGAGGGGAAGGCGCCCATGACTTTCTTGTAGGTATCGGGGTGGATCATCGCAGTAGCCTCTGAATGAACTGCTGAGGTATTACGATAATATGGTATACCAAAAGTCTGAGCACGCAAGCCCTCGTGGCTATTGCCCTTGCCAGGCGTACCAACGCTTGCTGATGGCTTCGCCGTTGCGGCTCCAGTACTTGAAGTCGAGGGTGATCTGGCCCGCTGCATGAGCGCTGGGCAGCTCCGCGGCGAGCTGCGCCGGTATCAATGCCGCACTGCCCAGGTTCACCGGCGCATAGCCGCTACGCATGGCGAAGTCGGCCTGGGCGGCCGCGCTGGTGGCATGACCCAGAAAGCGCTTGGCCGCTTCCTTGTTGCGCGTACCCCGGGGGATGACCAGGAAATCGCCCGTGACCAGGTTCTGCTGCCAGTCGATGCCTACGCTCGCGCCTTCACGCTGCAGGGCGCTGACCCGGCCGTTCCAGAACATGCCCAGGCTGGCCTGCCCGGAGGTCAGCAACTGTTGCGATTGCTCGCCGCTGCCCCACCAGACGATCTGCGACTTGATGCTGTCGAGCTTCTTGAAGGCGCGGTCGAGATCCAGTGGGTAGAGCTTGTCGGCCGGCACGCCATCGGCCAGCAGAGCCATCTCCAGCACACCCGGGCTTGGCCACTTGTACAGGGCGCGCTTGCCAGGGTGGCGTTCGAGGTCGAACAGCGCCGCCCAGCCGGAGGGCGTTTCGCCGAGGGTCTGGGTGTTGTAGCCGAGGATGAAGGAGAAGTAGAACGAGCCGACGCCGTAGATGGTGACGAAACGCGGATCGATCTGGCGCTGGGCGACCTGCTTCAGATCCAGTGGCTCGAGCAGGCCTTCACGGCCGGCGCGCAGGGCGAAATCGGCCTCGACGTCGACCACGTCCCAGGACACGTCGCCGCTCTCGACCATCTTGCGAAAACTGTCATAGTCGGTGGGGCCGGCCTGGATGACGCGAATGCCGGTCTCACGCTCGAAGGGGATGGCCCAGGCCTGTTCCTGCGCGGCCTGGGTGGAGCCGCCCCAACTGACGAAGGTCAGGGTCTGTTGCTCGGCCTGCGCCGACGTGAACTGGCAAGCGGCGATCAGCGCCCCCACTGCCAACAGCCTTTTGTGCATAAGACCCTCCTTGTTGGGTGCTGCGCTAGAACTACTGAGGCATGACTGATTGCATCGCTTGACCTGTTGCATTCATCGGATCGGTGCGGTGTTGCCGCGAGTCTCGGACAGGCTGAGCGAAGCCTTGCCAGATGCCCGTTTCAGCGGGGTGAAGTCAAGCGCGCATATGCGCTTTGTGACGCCCCGCGTGTTTCCACAATATTGCTGTTGCAGTGGCCAACTCGGCGTCGACTCGAGGCTCGCCGCCGAGGGTCTTCGAGGCCTGGCTTCAGTGGCTGCCGGCGCCCTTGAGCAGATCGCTGTCGTTCCACTCGTGATAGACGCAGGTGTGTGCCGTCTGCCAGCGCACGCGCACGTCGCTGCCCGGTTGGTGAGTCGTGGCCGCAATGGACAAGGCCTTGAGGCTGAGGCGGCTGCCGCCAGCGGTGATCACGCTGCAGGTCAGGCTGTCGCCGAGAAAGACCATCTCTTCGACCTTTGCGGAGATCTCGTTGTAGCCGGCCGGTAGCGGCGTGGCGCTGGCCTGTTCGGCGGTCAGCAGTTGCGCTTGCTCGGGGCGGATCATCAGCAGCACCTCTTTGCCAGCGTGCTGCGCCGATTGCGCGGGCACCTGCAGCGGACGCTGCTCGAACATCACCTGCTGGGCGTTGACGGCCGTGGCGCGGAGGAAGTTGGAGTTGCCCAGGAACGAGGCGACGAAAGCGTTCGGCGGTGCCTGGTAGAGGTCGGTGCCGGTGCCCAGGCCGACGATCTTGCCGTGGCTGAAGATGGCGATGCGCTGCGACAGGCGCATGGCTTCTTCCTGGTCATGGGTGACGTAGACGATGGTGATGCCCAGGCGCCGGTGCAGGTGGCGCAGTTCGTCCTGCAGATCCTCGCGCAGCTTCTTGTCGAGGGCGCCGAGTGGTTCGTCCATCAGCAGGATGCGCGGTTCGTAGACCAGTGCGCGGGCGATGGCCACGCGTTGCTGCTGGCCACCGGAGAGTTGCGCAGGGCGACGGTGGGCGAAAGGTTCGAGCTGCACCAGCTTGAGCATGGCATCGACACGCTTTTCGATCTCGGCGGGCTTCTGCTTGCGGATGGTCAGCGGGAAGGCGATGTTGTCGCGCACGTTGAGGTGCGGGAACAACGAATAGCGCTGGAACACCATGCCGATATCGCGCTTGTGTGGCGGTACCTGCACCAGCGACTGGCCGTTGACCAGAATTTCCCCGGAGCTGGGCGTCTCGAAGCCGGCAAGCATGGCCAGGGTGGTGCTCTTGCCCGAGCCGCTGGAGCCGAGGAAGGTGAGGAACTCGCCGTCGCGGATGTCCAGGTTGATGTTGTCGACAGCGGCGAAGTTGCCGTAATGCTTGTTCAGGTTGCGCAGGCTGACCAGGGGCGCCTGTTCGTCGAACGTTTTGAGTACCGCGCTCATCTCATGTACCTCGAATAATCAGGCGTTCGTTTCGCTGCGCCGACGCAGCAGCGCGGCGATCAGCATGATGGCGATGGACAGGCCGATGAGCAGGGTCGAGGCCACTGCAATGACCGGCGTCAGATCCTGGCGCAGGGTGGTCCACATCTTTACCGGCAGGGTCTGCAATTCCGGGCTGGCCATCATCACGCTCAGCACCACCTCGTCCCACGACACCAGGAAGGCGAACAGCGCGCCGGCGACGATGCCGGGGCGGATGGCCGGGAAGGTCACCTTGGCGATGGCCTGCAGGCGCGAGGCGCCGCAGATCACCGCAGCATCTTCGATGGACTGGTCGAACAGCTTCAGCGAGTTGATGATCGAGATGATGGTGAAGGGCAGCGCGACGATCACGTGGCTGACCACGAAAGCGAACAGCGTGCCGGTGTAGCCGAGTTTGAGAAACAGCGCGTACACGGCCACGGCGATGATCACCAGCGGCACGATCATCGGCAGGGTGAACAGCGCGTACAAGGCTTCGCGGCCGGGAAACTTGCCGCGTATCAGGGCGAAGGCGCAAGGCAGACCGAGGGCGACAGCGCAGAGGGTGGTCAGCACGGCGACCTTGAGGCTGGTCAGGGCCGAGGCTATCCACTCCGGGTTGGAGAAGAACTGGCCGTACCACTTCAGTGTCCAGCCCGGTGGCGGGAAGACCAGCCACTGCGAGGAGCCGAACGACAGCAGCACGATGAACACGATCGGCAGCAGCAGGAAGGCGGCGATTGCCCCGGTGGTCAGGTACAGGCCGACACGCAGCCGGCCGCTGATGGCATTGGGGGAGAGCAGCATGTTTACCTCGCGTTACTGGAGGCGACCGGCGATTCCGCCTGCAGCTTCATATAGACGTAGAACAGCAGCAGGGTAATGGCGATCAGCAGGGCTGCCGCCGCGCTGGCCAGGCCCCAGTTGAGGAAGGACTGCACCTGCTGGACGATGAACTCGGGCAGCATCATGTTCTGCGCGCCACCGAGCAGCGCCGGGGTGACGTAGTAACCCAGGGACATGACGAACACCATCAGGCCGCCAGAGAACAGCCCCGGTCGGCACAGCGGCAGGAACACACGGAAGAAGGTGCTCCAGGGGCTGGCGCCGCAGATTGAGCCGGCCTGCAACACCATCGGGTCGATGGCGCTCATGGTCGCCTGCAGCGGCAGAACGATGAACGGGATCATGATGTAGCTCATGCCGATCACCACGCCGGTCAGGTTATGCACCAGCTCCAGCGGTTCATCGATCAGGCCCAGCCACATCAGCGCCGAGTTGATTGCTCCAGAGCCCTGCAACAGCACCAGCCAGGCGTAACTGCGGGCCAGCAGGCTGGTCCACATCGACAGCAGGACGATGCTCAGCAGCCAGCGGCCCCAGCCACGCGTGGCAAGGGTGATGGCCCAGGCCAGGGGAAAGCCCAGCAGCAGGCTGATCAACGTGACCAGACCCGCCACCGAGAAGGTGTTGAACAGCACCTTGGCGTAGGACGAATTGGCGAACAAGGTTTCGTAGTTGCCCAACCCGGGCGTCGGCTCCAGCACGCCACGCAGCAACAGCCCGATCAATGGCGCGAGAAAGCACAGCGCCAGGAACAGCAAGGCAGGTAGCAGCGGGAGCGAACCCTTCCAGCGAGCCAGACGCGCCGGGCGGGGAGAGCCGCCGGCGGGTGACTGGGTCAACGGCACGGCGGCGATCTTCATTTCAGCAGCCACTCATTCCAGCGGGCGGCGATGTCATTGCCATGCTCGGCCCAGTAAGCGAAGTCCAGGGTGACCTGATCGGCTTCATGCGCGGTAGGCAGGCTGGGTGCCAACTCTTTGTCGAGCTGCGCTACCGAGTCCAGGTTGACCGGTGCGTAGGCAGTGAGGTTGGCGAACTCGGCCTGACCTTCTGCACCACTGGCCATGGCCAGGAACTTCATGGCGGCATCCTTGTTCTTCGCGCCTTTGGGCACGACCAGGAAGTCGGCCATGACCAGGTTCTGCTTCCAGCTCACGCCCACCGAGGCGCCTTCCTGTTCCAGGGCATGGATGCGCCCGTTCCAGAACTGGCCGAGGCTGACTTCGCCGGAGGCGAGCAGTTGTTGCGACTGCGCGCCGCCGCCCCACCAGACGATGTCTTTCTTGATGGTGTCGAGTTTCTTGAAGGCGCGATCGAGATCCAGCGGATAGAGCTTGTCGGCCGGTACGCCGTCGGCCAGCAGGGCCAGCTCCAGCACGCCGGGGCTCGGCCACTTGTACAGCGCGCGCTTGCCCGGATAGGTCGCGGTGTCGAACAGCGCTGTCCAGTCCTGCGGTTTGCCCTTGCCGAGTTTTCGCTCGTTGTAGCCGAGTACGAAGGAGAAGAAGAAGGAGCCGACACCGTGGTCGGAGACGAAACGCGGGTCGATGCGATCGCGCTTGATGACGTTGAAGTCCAGGGGTTCGAGCAGGCCTTCGCGGGCGGCTCGCAGGGCGAAGTCCGCCTCCACGTCGACCACGTCCCACTGCACGTTGCCGCTTTCAACCATGGCCTTGAGTTTGCCGTAGTCGGTTGGGCCGTCCTGCAGCACCTTGATGCCGGTCTTTTCGCCGAATGGCACCGCCCAGGCGTCTTTCTGCGCATCCTGAGTGGTACCGCCCCAGCTGACGAAGCTCAGGCTATCGGCGGCGCTTGCGGTGGCGGCTGCCGCGCCCATGAGCGTGGCGATCAGCGTTGCCGCTATGGTTTTCTTGAACACCATCTTGCTTGCCCTCGTTGTTGTGTTTTTACGCAAGCGGGCGATTGTTCACGCCCGCCTTCAGGGAGCAGTGACCCCATTCGGGGTGTGTTAAGTCTGGCCGTGATCGAGGGCTTGTTGGGATTGTCCTGATGCGCTCGTTCGATTGCTCGGCCTACGGAATATCATATTATGGTATTCCAAGATTTATGCAAGCTGCCTTGGCCGTGTCCAAGCCTCATCTCTCACGGAATTTCCCCCGCATCCGCTTAAGTTATTAATCGATAAGCCGATTCAGATCATTGGTGAATATCGGTTTACCGTTCCTCTTCCTGCTTTCTCTGCCTAGGAGCTCATCATGAGCTGGCTCGACAACACTAAACTGGCGACCAAACTGCTTTCTGCCTTCATTCTTTCGGCCCTTATCACGCTGATCATCGGTGCCTTGGGTGGCAATGGCATCGGCCAGCTATCGAACGCGTTACAGTCGGTATTCGCCAATAACCTCGTGTCGGTGGCAAAGGTCAACAACGTCAACTCTGCGCTGCTGGCGCAGCAGCGCGATCTCTATCGCTTGCTCAGCTTGACGGTAGCGCAGGAGCCGCAAGCCGCTCGCCAGGAGGTCATCGACAGCCTGCAGGAAAACGCTCGGACAGCGGCGAAGAACTTCGCCGAATATCGGCAAACGCTGCTGGCGGATGACGAGCGTATCGCGGGTGACCAGATGGAGCGTGACTGGCCCGCCTACAACGCAACGGTAGCCCGCATGCTGCAACTGCTGTCGCAGGGGCAGACCAACGAGGCCAGCGCACTCATCAATGGTGAACAGCGCCAGCAATTCGCGGCACTGCGTGAGAAGTTGACCACCATCATCGACTCCAACAACCGCCAGGCGGCAGAAGGGGCTGAGAATGCCAAGGAACTGGAGAGCTCGGCCAAGCTGATGCTCTATGGCGGCGTCGCGCTTGCCTTCTTGCTGGCCATCGCGCTGGGGCTGCTGATCACGCGCAGCATCAGTGCGCCCATTGCTGCTGCGGTGGTCAGCGCCCAGCGCGTGGCGGAAGGCGATCTTACGGTGCAGATCGACAGCACTCGCCAGGATGAGGCCGGTCAACTGTTGCGTGCCCTGGGCAGCATGCGGGCCAGCCTGCGCCGCACTCTGCAGGAGATCGCCGGGGCATCCGACCAACTGGCCTCGGCGGCCGAAGAGTTGAGCGCAGTGACCGACGAAAGCACGCGTGGCCTGGTGCGTCAGAATGACGAGATTCAGCAGGCGGCCACCGCCGTCAACGAGATGACCGCTGCGGTGGAAGAGGTGGCGCGCAACGCCGTATCCACCTCTGAAGCCTCGCGCAGTGCCAACCAGGAGGCCGAGGGTGGGCGTGAAGGCGCACGCGAGGCGGTGCAGGCCATCAACGGCATGGTGGTCGAATTGGGTGCGTCCACTTCCACCGTGCAGACCCTGGCCGAGCAGGTGCGCAATATCGGCAACGTGGTCGACGTGATCCGAGGCATCGCCGAGCAGACCAACCTGCTGGCGCTCAATGCGGCCATCGAAGCGGCGCGTGCCGGCGAGCAGGGCCGTGGTTTCGCCGTGGTGGCCGATGAGGTTCGCGCGCTGGCTGCGCGCACGCAGACCTCCACCGGTGAAATCGAATCGATCATCGGTACCGTGCAGAACACTGCCGAGCAGGCTGTGCGTTCCATGGGCAAGAGCCAGGATGTGGCGCAGAGCACCCAGAGCCTGGCGCAGCAGGCCGGTGAGGCGCTGGAGCGCATCGCTCAAGCCGTCGCCGGGATCAACGAGCGCAATCTGGTGATCGCCAGTGCCGCCGAAGAGCAGGCCCAGGTAGCCCGCGAGGTGGATCGCAACCTGGTGAACATCCAGGAGCTGTCGACCCAGACCGCCGCCGGTGCCAACCAGACCAGCGCGTCCAGCCAGGATCTGTCGCGCCTGGCTGTGTCGTTCAATCAGATGGTGGCGCGCTTCAAGCTGTAACCGCTGGCTCGAAAGGCAAGCTTTCGACGACCTCCAGGTCATAACCGGTCAGGCCCGCGTACTTCAGCGGCGGGCCCATGTGACGCAACTTGCCGACGCCCAGGTCCTGCAGGATTTGGGCGCCGGTACCCACTTCCGAATAGATGCGCGATTGCGTGCGGCTGAACGGGCGCTGCGGTTGAGTCAGTTGTGGCACGCGCTCGAGCAGGGCCTGCGACGATTCGTTGTTGGCCAGTACCACCACCACGCCATGCCCGGTTTCCGCCACTTTCTGCAGGGCGGCCCAGAGCGTCCAGTTCTGCGGGCCGGTGTATTCGGCGCCGACCAGATCGCGCAGCGGGTCGATCACGTGCACGCGCACCAGCGTTGCCTCATCGTGACGGATATCGCCCATCACCATGGCCATGTGTACGCCACCGGCGATACGATCCTCGTAGGTCACCAGGCGGAAGGTGCCGTGCACGGTGGGCAGCTCGCGTTCACCGATGCGAACTACGGTGTGCTCGTTGCTCAAGCGGTAGTGGATGAGATCGGCGATGGTGCCGATCTTGATGCCGTGCTGGCGGGCGAACACTTCCAGATCCGGGCGGCGCGCCATGCTGCCATCTTCGTTCATCACCTCGACGATCACCGAGGCAGGCGTCAGCCCGGCCAGGCGGGCCAGGTCGCAGCCGGCTTCGGTGTGTCCGGCGCGGGTCAGCACGCCGCCGTCGCGGGCGCGCAGTGGGAAGATGTGCCCAGGCTGCACCAGATCCTCGGCAACGGCGTTCGGCGCCACGGCGGTCAACACCGTGTGGCAGCGGTCGGCGGCGGAAATGCCGGTGGTCACGCCTTGTGCGGCTTCGATGGAAATGGTGAAGGCGGTGCTGAAGGCACTGCCATTGGCCGGCACCATCTGCTCCAGGCCCAGACGCTGGCAATGTTCTTCGGTCAGGGTCAGGCAGATCAGGCCGCGCGCCTCGCGGGCCATGAAGTTGATCGCGGCGGGGGTGCACTTTTCTGCAGCCAGCAGCAGGTCACCCTCGTTCTCGCGATCCTCGTCATCGACCAGCAGCACCATCTTGCCCTGGCGGTAGTCTTCGATGATTTCTTCGATGGAGTTGAATGACATGAGGCGGTACCTGGGTTGTCTCGGGAGGATGGATTCATGGTATACCATAATACCTAGAAAACCATCCTCTACCGGAGTCAGCATGAAGGCCTACTGGATCGCCCACGTCGATGTCACCGACCCGCAGCAATACAGCGAATACACCCGCCGCGCGCCCGCCGCGTTCAGCCTGCATGGTGGGCGGTTCCTGGCTCGCGGTGGCCGCTCGCAGGCCATGGAGGGGCGGTCGACACCGCAGCGCAGCGTGGTGATCGAGTTCGACTCTTACGAGCAGGCGCTGGCCTGCTACAACTCGGCTGAATACCAGGACGCCTGCGTGCATCGCCAGGGTGTGGCGAAGGCGGAAGTGATCATCGTCGAGGGTATCGAGGCGTGATGCCGAGCGCTTGGGCGACGTAGCCCGGATGCAATCCGGGATGCTCCACGGAAGGCACGTCCCCCGGATTGCATCCGGGTCAGGGGCGGCACTCAGCGCATGAAATGCACTTTGCCGGTGTCGTCGTTGCCCATATAGATGCCGTACACACCGGCCTGGCGTTCCTCGATATAGCGCTCGAGGATCTGTCGGATGGCCGGGTAGTAGATCGCGTCCCAGGGGATTTCCTCGGGGGCGAAGAAGCGGTAGTCGAGGGTTTCCGGGCCATGCTGGCCGGTGATCTCCAGCGCGCAGGCGCGGAAGATGATGTACACCTCGCTGATGCGCGGCACGCTGAAGATGGAGTAGGGCGAGAGGATTTCGGCGCGTACCCCGGTTTCTTCCCAGACTTCGCGCAGCGCGGCCTGTTCGGTGGTCTCGCCGTTTTCCATGAAGCCGGCCGGCAGCGTCCAGGTGCCAACACGTGGCGGGATGCCGCGTTGGCACAGCAGGTAGCGGCCCTCGCGCTCGATGATGCAGCCGGCGATGACCTTGGGGTTCTCGTAGTGGATATAGCCGCAGGCGCCGCACATCAGGCGTTCATGGGTGTCGCCGTCGGGCAGTCGGCGGCTGAGATCGCCCGAGCCGCACTGCGGGCAGAAGCGCGGAGCGGGCATGGCATCAGCGTCCGATACGGGGCTCTTGCTGGGCGATAGGGATGACGAAGTCGCGCATCTCCCCGGTTTCGTCCTGCTTGGACTTAAGGTAGTCCAGCGCCACCTTGGCGGCTGCCCGGACGTGATCCACCGAGGCCTGGTGCGCGGCCAGCGGATCGCCGCTCTTGATCGCCTCGACGATGCGCTCCATTTCCTGGTTGCTGGTGCCACGGCGGTTGGTCTGCGACACCGAGGTGGCGCGCAGGTAGCTGATACGAGCCTGCAGTTGGCGCAGCTGGGTGGCGGCGATCTGGTTGCCGGAGCCTTCGAGCAGCACGTCGTAGAAGCCCTGCACCGACTCCAACACGGCCTGCAGGTCGCCGCTCTCCAGCGTCTTGCGGTTCTCCTCTAGAGCCTTTTCCAGGGCGCGAATGTCCTTGGGCTTGGCGTTGAGGGTGAACAGCTGGACGATCAGGCCTTCCAGTACGCAGCGCAGCTCGTAGATATCGCGGGCGTCTTCCAGGGTGATGATGGCCACACGCGGGCCCTTGGCACCGGCGAACTCCACCAGGCCTTCGGACTCCAGATGACGCAGCGCCTCGCGTACCGAGGTGCGGCTGACCCCGAGGCGATCGCAGAGGTCACGCTCGACCAGGCGATCGCCCGGCAGGAGCTGGAAGTTCATGATGGCGCTGCGCAACTTGTCCAGCACGATTTCGCGCAGGGTGACCGGGTTGCGATTGACCTTGAAGCTGTCGTCGAGTGGCAGGCGTTTCATGGGGTCCGCTCTTGTGAGGCTATCCGTAGAAAAACAACGAAGGAGCACCCTTGGGGCATCTCTAAAAACTATCTCGGCTTTGGCTTCCTGCGTCGCTCTACCTCCTGCATCCATGCAGTCGTGCGTTGCCATTGCTGCGTTAAAAACAGGCTCAAAATGCTCATTTACAACACGTAAAGTCGAACGCGACTCCGAGCGTTTTTCGCCTGTTTTTGCGGGGCCGCCATCGGTATTGCGCTGGCTGCCTCGATTACGTTTTTAGAGGTGCCCCGTGGGCGCTCCTTCATCAGTCTTGCTGGCCCTGCTCCGCGTCTGCTTCGGCGAAGGCTTCCCGAGCGAGGCGGAAGCTGTCTACCGCTGCCGGTACGCCGCAATAGATGCCGACCTGCAGCAGGATCTCGCGAATCTGCTCACGGCTCAGGCCGTTACGCAGTGCGCCGCGAACGTGCAGCTTCAGTTCATGCGGACGGTTGAGGGCCGAAATCATGGCCAAGTTTATCATGCTGCGCTCTTTGAGCGACAAACCCTCGCGGCCCCAGACGTGGCCCCAGCAGTACTCGGTGACCAGTTCCTGCAGTGGGCGGTTGAAGTCGTCGGCATTCTCGATGGATTTGTTGACGTAGGCCTCGCCCAGCACCTGAGTGCGAATGGCCAGGCCCTTTTCGTACTTTTCGTTGCTCATCTGCTCATCCTTCTGTGGTTTACAGGTCGTTGAAAAACGTAGGCGAGGCAGGCAAGACAATACCGATGGCGGCCCCGCAAAAATGGCCGAAAAACGCTCGGAGTCGCTGTTGTAAATGAGCATTTTGACTGGGCTCGCACGCGAGGCCGTTTTTAACGCAGTATTGCCAACGCAGGTAGTTTTTCGACGGCCTGTTACAGGCCGCCCATCAGGGTGTATTTGATCTCCAGATAATCGTCGATGCCGTACTTCGAGCCTTCGCGGCCAAGGCCGGACGACTTAACGCCACCGAAGGGGGCGACCTCGGTGGAGATCAGCCCTTCGTTGATGCCGACCATGCCATATTCCAGTGCCTCGCTCATGCGCCAGGCACGGCCCAGGTCACGGGTGTAGCAGTAGGCGGCGAGGCCGTACTCGGTGTCGTTGGCCATGCGCACCGCTTCGGCTTCATCGCCGAAGCGGAAGATTGCCGCCAGCGGGCCGAAGGTTTCGTCGCGGGCGACTTTCATTTGCTCGGTCACCTCGGCCAGCACCGTGGGCTGGAAGAAGCCGTGGCCCAGCGGGTGGCGTTCGCCGCCCAGCACCAGGCGTGCGCCTTTGCTCAGCGCGTCGTGCACGTGATCCTCGACCTTCTGTACGGCGCGTTCGTTGATCAGCGGGCCGAGCTTGACGCCCTCGCTGAAGCCATCACCAACGCCAAGTTCAGCGACGCGTTCGGCCAGGCGCGCGACGAAGGCATCGTGGATGCCGGCCTGCACCAGGAAGCGATTGACGCATACGCAGGTCTGGCCGTTGTTGCGGTACTTGGCGATCAGCGCGCCGTCCACGGCCTTTTCCAGGTCGGCATCGTCGAAGACGATGAAGGGCGCGTTGCCGCCCAGCTCCAGCGACACCTTCTTCAGCGTGTTGGCCGACTGCGCCATTAGCAGCTTGCCAATGGGCGTGGAGCCGGTGAAGGAGAGCTTGCGCACCTGCGAGCTGCTGGTCAGTTCGCCGCCGATGGCCACGGCATCGCCGGTGACCACGTTGAGCACGCCGGCAGGAATTCCGGCCTGTTCCGCCAGGGCTGCCAGGGCCAGGGCGCTGAAGGGAGTTTCCGGCGCGGGTTTGACGATGCAGGTGCAGCCGGCGGCCAAGGCCGGGCCGACCTTGCGGGTGATCATCGCCGCCGGGAAGTTCCACGGCGTGATGGCCGCGACCACGCCGATTGGTTCCTTGCTCACGACGATGCGCGCATCGCCCTTGTGGCTGGGGATGGTATCGCCATAGATGCGCTTGGCTTCCTCGGCGAACCATTCGATGAAGCTGGCGGCATAGAGGATCTCGCCCTTGGCCTCGGCCAGTGGCTTGCCCTGTTCCAAAGTGAGGATTTCCGCCAGGGCATCGCTGTGCTCGATGATCAGCGCGTACCAGCGCTTGAGCAGGTGGCTGCGCTCCTTTGCGGTCAGTGCCCGCCAGGCTGGCCAGGCGCGGTTGGCGGCAGCGATGGCCTGCTGCGTCTCGGCCGCGCCCATGTGCGGCACGCTGCCGATCTGCCGGCCGTTGGCCGGGTTGAAGATGGCGCTGGTCGAGCCGTCCTGGGCGTCGAGCCAGTGTCCGTCGATGAAAGCCTGCTGGCGAAACAGAGAGGTCATGATGGCTCCGTTGCAAACTGGCTCCCTGGGAGCCAGAGCGGATGGGAACAGGTGGCCTGCCACGTTCGCCTGCTGGCGAGGCGAGCGGGCTGGCCACTGCCGCGACGCCTTGAGGGCACCGCGTGCGGAATAAAAAAGGCCGCTACCGAGGGGGGTAATGGCGCGGCCAAAAGAGAATCAGGCGAGCTGGGGCAGGGCGCCGAGCTTGCCGCGGTGGTAGAGCATGGGTGTCACTTCCTGCTCGGGCAGGATCAGGTTTTTCACCGCGCCGACGATGATGGCGTGGTCGCCGCCGTCGTATTCACGCCACAGTTCGCATTCGATGATGGCGGTGGCCTTGCTCAGCAGCGGGTTACCCAGCTCGCTCAGGTGCCATTCGATGCCTTTGGCCTTGTCCTTGCCCTTACCGGCGAAGGCATAGGCCTCGGCCTGCTGGTCGGCACCGAGCAGGTGAATGGCGAAGCGTTTGCTGTCACGCAGGATCGGGTAGGTGTCGGAGGCGTAGTTGGGGCAGAACAGCACCAGCGCCGGGTCGATGGACAGCGCGCTGAAGGCGCTGGCGGTGATGCCGACGATGCCGCCTTCGCTGTCCAGGGTGGTCACCACGGTGACGCCGGACGGGAAGGAGCCCATTACTTCTTTATAGATGCCGGGTTCGATCATCGTTGCAGTCTCCTAGCGCATCACGAAGGGATCAGGCATGGGCGCCTGCGAGAGGTTGATCCACACCGTTTTCAGTTCGGTGTAGGCCAGCACCGAGTCGATGCCGCTCTCGCGGCCGTAGCCGCTGTTGTTGAAACCGCCGATCGGCGCCATGGCCGATACCGCGCGGTAGGTGTTGATCCAGATGATGCCGGAGCGAATGCCTTTGGCCAGGCGATGGGCGCGGCCCAGATCGCGTGTCCAGATGCCGGCGGCCAGGCCGAATTGCGAGTCGTTGGCCAGGGCCAGCGCTTCGGCCTCGTCCTTGAAGCGGATCACCGAGGCCACCGGGCCGAAGACCTCTTCCTGCATGATCTTCATCGAGTGGTGATCGCACTCGAACAGGGTCGGCTCGTAGTACCAGCCCTTGGCGTCGATGGCGGGGCGCTTGCCACCCAGGCGCAGGCGCGCGCCTTCGGCGATGGCGTCGGCCACCAGGCCTTCGACCACGGCCAGTTGTTGCGCAGTGGCCATGGGGCCCATTTCGCTGGCGTCGTCCTGCGGGTTGCCGATGCGGATGCGCTGGGCGCGTTCGATCAGGCGCTCGACGAATTCGTCGTAGATATCGTCCTGCACCAGCAGGCGCGAACCGGCTACGCAGCTCTGTCCGGAGGCGGCATAAATGCCAGCCACGGCGCCGTTGATGGCGCTGTCCAGATCCGCGTCGGCGAAGATGATGTTGGGCGACTTGCCACCCAGTTCCAGCGACAGCTTGGCGAAGTTCTCCGCACTGCTGCGCACCACGTGACGCGCGGTGGCGGCGCCGCCGGTGAAGGCGATCTTGCGCACCAGCGGATGGCGGGTCAGCGCCGCGCCGGTGCTTGGGCCATAGCCGGTGACCACGTTGACCACGCCAGCCGGGAAACCGGCTTCGAGAGCGAGACGGGCCAGTTCGAGAATGGTCGCCGAGGCGTGTTCGGACGGCTTGAGCACGATGGTGTTGCCGGCAGCCAGCGCCGGAGCCAGCTTGATCGCGGTCAGGTACAGCGGGCTGTTCCAGGGAATGATGCCGGCCACCACGCCGAGCGGCTCGTGGGTGGTGTAGGCGAACATGTCTGGCTTGTCGAGGGGCAGGGTGCCGCCTTCGAGTTTGTCGGCCAGGCCGGCGGTGTAGTGGAAGAACTCCGGCAGGTAGCCGACCTGACCGCGGGTTTCGCGGATCAGCTTGCCGTTGTCGCGGCTTTCCAGTTGCGCCAGCTGTTCCTTGTTCTCGGCGATCAGGTCGCCGAGGCGGCGCAGCAGCTTGCCGCGCGCGGTGGCACTGAGCGCGCGCCAGGCCGGGTTGTCGAAGGCGGCCTGGGCGGCCTGAACGGCGCGGTCGACGTCGCGCTCATCGGCGTCGGGCAGTTCGGCCCAGGGCTCGGCCAGGGCCGGGTTGAGGCTCTGGAAGGTCTTGCCGGAGAGCGCATCGAGCCATTGGCCGTCGATGCACATCTGGAAGCGTGCGAGTGTCATGCAACGATCCCCTTGTTCTGATTCTGGAAGCTCTGCACCTGTTGCAGGAAGCCCAGCAGCGTCTGGTTCACCAGGCGCGGCGACTCCACCGGCATCATGTGCCGTTGCTCATCGAGTATGGCCACCTGGGCGCCCGGAATGCGTGCGGCCAGTTGGCGAGCCATGTCCGGCGTGGAGCCGGGATCCAGCTCGCCGGTGGCGACCAGCGTCGGCGCCTGGATGCTGCTCAGGTCGTCGACACGATACATGTCCTGGGTGGCGAACAGCTCATAGGTGGTGAGGTAACCCTGCGGGTCATTGCTCGCCAGGGTCTGCCGGATCGCCGCCATCTGCGCCGGGTTGGCGGCCTGGTACTCACGGCTGAACCAGCGCGACAGCGCCGCTTCGGCATTGGCATCCGGGCCATGCTCGGCGGCCTGGCGCGTACGCTCGATCACGCCGGCACGCTGTTCGGTGCTGCGGTTGAACACGCTGTTGAGGATCACCAGGCTGTCGAGCCGCTCCGGATGGTGCAGAGCGAAAGCCCGCGCCACCAGGCCGCCCATGGAGAAGCCGATGACGCTGGCGCGTGCCAGGCCGAGATGATCGAGCAGGTCGCGTAGTTGCGCGGCATAGCCCTCCAGGGTGGTGCCGGGCGCCGGCCTTGGGCTGGCGCCATGGCCGAGCATGTCGTAGGCGATGACCTGGAAGTGCGGGGCCAGGCCGACGATCTGACCGCCCCACATTTCCTTGTTCAGGCCGACACCATGGATCAGCACCACGGGCTGACCCTGACCCGTGGCCAGGTAGCTGGTGCCGTTCGGTGTGTGTTCAGCGGTGAGCCGAATCATGGAGTGCTCCTGCACGTTCGCGGGTTACTGGGCGTTGGCTTTTTCGGCAGCCAGTTCTTCCAGGTCGATGTAGCGGTTGCCGATGCGCGGGTGCAGGCGACCACCGTCGGCAGCGCCGAGGACGACGATGATTTCGTCTGCGCGCGGGGCGTCTTCGATCTGCATTTCCAGGGTGATGTAGTGCGAACGCAGACCTTCGTCGTCCTTGTGCATCATCGGGATCTGGATCGAGGTGCCGGGGCCGCCACGCTTGTTGGTGAAGCTCAGGTAGCTCTTGGCGTTGACGGCCTGGCGGTAGTGGTTGCCGAAGCGCAAGGTGTGAATCACCGCCGAGGCGTGCTCGATCTCGCCCTCGGCGCCAACCACGGCGGCCTTGCCGTAGGCTTCGATTTTCTCGGCGCCGCCGATGGCGGCAGTCAGGCGCTCGACCATCAGCGCGCCGAGGTCGGAGCAGTTGGCCTTGATTTCCGGCTTGAGGTCTTCGACGAAGCCGCGGCCCAGCCAGGGGTTCTTGATCACGACAGCCAGGCCCACCATGGTCACCGGCTTGTCGGTGGCCTTGCCGCCTTCGATGCGGGTTTCTTCGGTGTAGGTGACGATCTTGCGAATTTCGAAACTCATGGGGCAATCACTCCGGGCAGGGGGTAAAGGCGGTTTGTCGTCTCATGGTATACCATAATACGGAATGCGCAAGTCTCGCTTTGCAGGCGCCGGATCATGCGCACCAGAGCGGTGCAAAAGGGCATTGAAAATAGCTCTTGGTTGATGGTATACCATAATACGTGCGATGGCGGATCACCTGAGTTCGGCTCAGAACGTTGGATGCAAGGCGTTTCCCGTGCAGGATCGAAGGATGTCTCCGTGATGCTGCGGACGTCCTGATGCCGGGCGGCTCGTCATTGCCACGCTGCTTTGGTTCACAACAAAAATAAGGAGACGCCTGTGCGCGAACATCCCACCCTCAACCGCGAACGTTGGTTCGCGGGAGTCAATCCGACGATGGCGATTGCCTCGATCGCGATGGTTCTGCTATTCCTGCTATTCACCCTGAGCAATGCCGAGCTGGCGAACGGCATCTACACCGGCATCAAGGCCTGGATCGAGCATTCGCTCGGCTGGTACTACGTGGCGGTGGTGAGCCTGGTGCTGTTCTTCACCTTCTGGGTAGGGCTCAGCCGCTTCGGTGATCTGCGCCTCGGCGCCGATCACGAACGCCCCGAGTTCAGCAATTTCTCCTGGTTCGCCATGCTGTTCAGTGCTGCGGTCGGTACCGGCCTGCTGTTCTGGAGCATCGCCGAGCCGCTGATGCACATGCAGGGCAACCCCTTCATGGAAATGGCCGGGGTCAAGGCCGGTACGCCCGAGGCCGGGCAGATCGCCTTGCGCATCACCCTGTTTCACTGGGGGCTGCACGGCTGGTGCATCTATATCCTGGTGGGCCTGGTGCTGGCCTATTTCACCTACCGGCGCAATCTGCCGCTGACCATTCGCTCGGCGCTCTATCCGTTGCTGGGCGAGCGTATCCATGGCCCGATCGGCCATGCGGTCGACCTGCTGGCCATCTTCAGCACGCTGTTCGGCACCGCGACCACCATGGGCCTTGGCGTGTCGCAGATGAATGCGGGGCTGAACTACATGTTCGGCTGGGAGATTTCCACCACCAACCAGTTGCTGCTGATCGCCGGTACTTCGGTGGTCGCCACGCTGTCGGCGGTTTCCGGCGTGCGCCGTGGCATTCTCTGGCTCAGTGAATGGAACATCCGCCTGAGCAGCATTCTCTTCCTGTTCCTGCTGTTGGCGGGCCCGACCGTGTTCCTGCTGGGGCTGTACGCCTCGAGTATCGGTGACTACCTGGCGCACTTCGTACCGATGGGACTGTGGACCGATCCGGATCCCGAGCGTCAGTGGCAAGGCTGGTGGACCATTTTCTATTGGGGCTGGTGGCTGTCCTGGGGCCCGTTCGTCGGTATGTTCATCGCGCGTATCTCGCGCGGTCGCACGGTGCGTCAGGTGGTGCTGGGCGGCATGTTGTCCTCGACCCTTGGTGCCTTCCTGTGGATCGTGATCATGGGCGGTACCGGCGTGCACCTGCAGCTCAACGGTGTGGATCTGTCCAGCGTTGCCAACAGCGACCTGACCATGGTGCTGTACAAGACCATCGAAGGCCTCGGCGTGGAGTGGGCGACCCTGCCCATGGCTGGCCTGGCGACCTTGATGATCGTCAGCTGGTTCGTCACTTCAGCCGACTCCGCCACGCTGGTGATCTGCACCATCCTGTCGATGGGCGATCAGAACCCACCACAACGTTACCGGGTGATCTGGGGCCTGGGCCTGGGGGCGCTGGCCGGCACGTTGTTGCTGGCCGGTGGTCTGCAGGGGCTGCAGGCTGCCACCATCGCCGCGGCGCTGCCGTTCTCGGTGATCCTGCTGCTGATCTGCTATTGCCTGGTCAAGGCGCTGTATCAGGAAGAAGCCGAGAGGCTGGGTGGGCGGGCGCCTGCCATGCCGCTGAGCAATTCCTGATTGCCTGAGCCCTAAACGAAAACGCCCGATGCCAATGGCATCGGGCGTTTTTCATTGCGTGGGCGTCAGGCTGTGCGGTAACTCAGCACGCTGTCCTGTTCCTTGAGTGTCTTGCGCAGGTCGGCGGGGATATTGCCAGCCCGCACGGCCAGTTCCAGGCGGATCTCTTCCAGGCTCTGGGCAAAGGCATCCTGATTGTCGAGCTGCGGTTTGGCCAATACGCGGCTGTAGACGGTGCTGTCGCTCTCGTCGAGCAGGGCGAGGATGATGCTGCCATCCGGCCGTGGCGAGCTGAAGTTGGCGCGCAGCGGGTTGAACAGATGGTCGACGAGTTGCTGGTTGCTGAGTTCCATATCTGACTCCATCCTGAGGTTGGCTTCCTTCGACCTCAAAATGACGGCTTGGTTCAAGCCGTGAGCGATTGACGCGTACGCTCGATCACCTGCTGCAGCGAATCGTCGTTGTACTGGCCTGGGTAAAGACGCTGGCTGTACTGAGCGATACCGGTCTTGTCGACCAGCGTGAAGCTGAAGCTGCCCTTGCGCGAAGCCAGGATACGGCAGTCGAACGGGGCGAAGGCGTGGGTCAGGGTGCTGATGGCTTTCTGGATCTGATGTTGAGTAGTCATTTTTCTAGGTATTTCCTTTAACGCAATTGCGCATCGGTGCGCGTGGTGTTGCTCCGTGAGGTCGGCCGAAAAGCGGCCTTAGCAAGTAGACCAGTAGGAGCTTTATTAGCACGATAAAGTTCCATTGTTACGGTTCTTCGACGTGGTCGGTACGGCGGAGGCAGGCAGAAAGACAGCGCCATGAATGAATTGAGGCGAGTCGGCCTGAACAGTCAGCAGATGGGATCGGGGAGGGCGGCAGCGCAGGGAGGCGCTAGACGTTGAACCGTGAAACCAGCGGGGAGGCGCGAAGGCCTTGATGACTTGCAGCTTTGTACGAACGGCGCAGATCATAGGCGCTTGTTCAAGAAATAACCAGCGTTATTTTCGTCTCTGCAACACATCCATGCCTGGCGTGCCGCTGGCGGATGCAATTTGCCGGTTGCTCCGCTAGCATTAGCCCACTTTTGCTTTCCCTATATGACGGTTTTCCATGAGTTATCAGGTTCTTGCACGTAAATGGCGTCCGCGCTCGTTCCGCGAAATGGTCGGCCAGACCCATGTGCTCAAAGCCCTGATCAATGCCCTGGACAGCCAGCGTCTGCACCACGCCTATCTGTTCACCGGCACGCGTGGGGTGGGCAAGACCACCATCGCGCGGATCATCGCCAAGTGCCTGAACTGCGAAACCGGCATCAGTTCCACGCCTTGCGGCACCTGCTCGGTATGCCGGGAGATCGATGAAGGGCGCTTCGTCGACCTGATCGAAGTCGATGCCGCCAGCCGCACCAAGGTCGAAGACACCCGCGAGCTGCTCGACAACGTGCAGTACTCGCCGAGCCGTGGGCGCTTCAAGGTCTACTTGATCGACGAAGTGCACATGCTCTCCACCAGCTCCTTCAACGCGCTGTTGAAGACGCTGGAAGAGCCGCCACCCCACGTCAAATTCCTCCTGGCCACCACCGATCCGCAGAAGTTGCCGGTCACCGTGCTGTCGCGCTGCCTGCAGTTCTCCCTGAAGAACATGCCGCCGGAGCGCGTTGTCGAGCACCTGACCCATGTGCTGACTGCCGAGAACGTGCCGTTCGAGGACGACGCCCTGTGGCTGCTCGGCCGCGCCGCCGACGGTTCGATGCGCGACGCCATGAGCCTGACCGACCAGGCCATCGCCTTCGGTGAGGGCAAGGTGCTGGCGGCCGATGTGCGTGCCATGCTCGGCACCCTCGATCACGGCCAGGTTTACGGCGTACTGCATGCGTTGATCGAAGGCGATGCGCGCGCCCTGATCGAGGCGGTTCGGCACCTGGCCGAGCAGGGGCCGGACTGGAATGGTGTGCTGGCGGAAATGCTCAACGTCCTGCACCGCGTGGCCATCGCCCAGGCGCTGCCGGATGCCGTGGACAACGGCCAGGGTGACCGCGAGCGGGTTCTGCAACTGGCCCAGGCACTGCCGGCCGAAGACGTGCAGTTCTATTACCAGATGGGCCTGATCGGCCGCCGCGACCTGCCGTTGGCGCCTGATCCACGCAGTGGCTTCGAGATGGTATTGCTGCGTATGCTGGCCTTCCGTCCGGCGGGAGCCGATGATGCGCCGAGGGTCACGCTAAAGCCCTTGGGGATCAGCCAGGCCACTGCTGATTCCCAGTCCAACCCAGTGGCCGGTGCCGCCGTAGTGGCACCGGCTGCGCCTGTCGTCACCGCACCTGCGCCCGAGCCGGTCGTGCCGGCAGAAGCGCCCGTTGCAGCGCCGCAAGCCGTTGCATCGGCCGAACCGGTTGCCCCGACAATCGCTGCTGAGCCTGAGCCTGAGCCTGAGCCTGAGCCTGAGCCTGAGCCTGAGCCTGAGCC